>QNER01001230.1 GCA_003646175.1 Candidatus Parabeggiatoa sp. nov. 1 | reverse complement strand
TTTAACGAAGTTTCCTTCGCTGTCCAACAGCCTTACTTTTCCACCAAAACCGCCGGTAACAATATGTTTACCATCATAGGAATAACGAGCAATTTTTGCGCCACACCAACCCAACCTATTGCAATCATGCACATTCTGACTGTTCCATAATTTCACTTTCTCACCAGAATTAATGTCAACTATACGAACAATGTAATCTGTTGACGTGGTAATAAACCTTTTGTGATCAGGAGAAACCTCAATGGAATAAATACGCTTGTTGCCGGCTTTGTCAGAGCCAAAACCAGTGTAGGTTTTTTGCAGTTCTGCGGTATTAGCATCCCATAACTTGACAGTCATCTCTTTGGATGAAACTGTCAGTACCTGGGTATCATTGCGTATGAACTTGGCAAACTTGACTCCGTCGTGGTGGAAAAGAATGGAACGAGGCCTTTTCAGCACCGGCCATATTTTAGCGGTGCGATCAGCAGAAGCTGTGACGACATACTGACCATCTGGTGAAAATGCCACTGATCTGACCCCCAAGTTGTGCCCCGTGTAGTCAATCAATAGATTACCATTTAGATCCCAAAGCTTAGCAGAATGATCGGCACTACCTGTTACAATCAGCTTGCCACTAGGCGAAAATGCGACTGATTTGATTGCCGCTGTGTGACCTGTGAGTACTTGAACCACATTACCATCCCGATCCCAGATAATAGCCGTTTTATCATCTGATATGGTAACAAATAGACTACCGTTAGGTGAAAACACCACTTTGTTCACATCTTGTTTATGGCGATTTAAGGTTTTTTTGAGGTGACCTTCTATATCCCATATTCTAACAGTAGAATCATGAGAAGTAACCACCACAGAACGGTTGTCATGAGAGAAAGCCGCAGAAGTTGGTCCACAAAACCAATGCTTCTGTCTATGGCAATTATCCTTCTCAAGACTAGCGATCAAATTACCATTTTTATCATAAAGCTTGACACTGCGATCCAGGTCGTAGGAACCGGTTACAAAGTACTCCCCATTTGGTGAGAAAGCAACAAAAATGACTGCAAAAGAATGATCCGTGAGTTCTTTTTTCTTATTACCATCCCCATCCCACATAATTGCCTTATAATCACCGGTTTTAAAATCACCAGAAACTGTTACAATTGTCTGATCATCAGGTGAAAAGGCCACATTTGCAACATTGCTACGATGCCCTACAAGATCTTTGATGTAGTCGCCGTTACCATGCCACATTTTTACGCGACCACCATTGCCTGTTGTGACTATTTTTGAGCTATCATGAGAAAAAGCGGCCCCACGTATACTTTCTCCTTGTTTCATGTCTTTGAGCAAGACACTCTGGCTATCCCAAAGCTTTGCAGTGCCATCATCGGAAGTTGTCAGAATTTTTTGTCCGTTAGGGGCATAATGAACAGTATTTATCCCCTTTGTGTGTTGTTTTAATTCGCTTTGGTAAAAGGCGTTATTACCCATAGCCACGCTATTATAAGCATTTGTCATGGCCTGTTTTACGGACGAAGGCATCTTGTTAAGATTTATCTCATAAGCAGCCTGTGCCACACGAATTGCTTTGGTTACATCTCCATTTTCGAGTAGATCGGTGGAAATAAATGCTAAATTGTTGGCTTTTGCAATTTTGTATTGTTTCTCGGCTCGGTTTTTCTCGTTTTCAGCAATTTGAGCTTGTTCTTCTGCATTTTTGTGCTGTTTATCGGCATCCGCTTTAGCCAGTTCAGCTTTGTTCATTTGAACAAAAGCAAATACCGCCAAAATACCCGCCGCAATCATACCCACAACGGCTGAAGTCAAAAGAATATTCCGCCGTCTATTCGCTTTTGTTATAGCAACGCGACTATCAACAATAAAATCCCGTTGTAAGAAAGTGGGCACCGGCTGCTTATCTTCACCCACGGCGATTTGTTGCCAACTTTCAGCATTCGCACAGGCGGTGATATTCAGCAAAAAGTCAGCACTGCGGAGATTTTCAGTCCAGTCACTCGCGCGTTGCTGCAAAACCGTATGCTGATGCGCGTGTGCCCTATCTAATTCAATCGCTTGAATCAGTTCGGGAAATGATTTGTCGAACGCGGTGTCCTTAAAATCAATCCAATTTATCTTTCGCAACGCATCAGGCATCGTATCGGGCGAGGTTTCGCGATGCAACACCGTAATAAAGCGTTTACTATTGTCGGCCGCATAATCCACTTCGCGCTCGCAATATTCCGATTCCACAGCATCTGGGGAAATCACAAACACAAAATTATCCGCACTGTCAATACCCTTAAAGATTTCTTTCTCAAAATCAACGCCGCTGCTAATGCTCTCTTGGTCAAACCAAGTGGTTTTACCGGCTTGTTGCAGAGTCGTGTTCAGTTCGCGTGCAAAATCGCCATCGGTGCGCGAATAGGACAGAAATACGTCGGTGCCCAATTGACCTTTGGCCGCTTCACTGGCCGTTATCAGTTGTTGATGTAAATCAAGGGGCGGGTGCTGTTCGCGTTTATCAGACAGGCGCAGCCAGGTTTTCGCGTTTTCCAAATTATGCCCGCGCAACAAAAAGGCCGGTTTGTGGTTTTCGATTTCCCACTTGATGGCACGTGCCAATAAAATTTTATGCTGTTCATAATAATCATGATCGCGCCGTAAAATGTTCAGGATATCATCAATGTCGCTATCATAATCGGCCTGACAAGTATTATCGGTAAAATCGACATACTGCAAACCACGCAATACGTCCGGGAAAGCGGATTCTGGGGTAGGTGCAATTAATAATGGGACGATA
>QNER01001229.1 GCA_003646175.1 Candidatus Parabeggiatoa sp. nov. 1 | reverse complement strand
ATGACGGCCAATGGCACAATTGTTGCGTATGCAACCGCGCCCGGCAAAACGGCGAGTGACGGTGCTGGGCGTAATGGTGTTTATACCCAGCAGTTGCTTGACGCAATGAAAAACGGCGGGGGTTTGCCGATTGAAGACGTTTTTAAAAAGACTGGCGCGGCCGTCAAAACCGCGTCCAAAAACAAGCAAAATCCGTGGGTTAATAGTTCTTTTTATGGCCAATTTTGTTTGGGGCCGTGCCGTGGTAGACAGCCAAGTGTGGTTATCCCACCAAAACCCGTTCGTCCTGATGTCTCAAAACTGTTGCGTACTTGTGAAACCCATTTTAAAGCCTATCGTTTGACAAGTGGTAGAGGCGGGACGGCTTTAGTGTGTTACGAAGAAGTGCTGAAAATCGATTCGACGAATGTCAACGCGTTGGCCGGTTTGGCCAACATTGAAGCGTATTATGTGAAGAAGGCTAAACGTGCTATAGATAACGGACAACGGAATAGGGCCGGGCGGTATTTGAATAAATTACGCAAAGTTAATCCCGAATCGCCGACGTTGGAGGCATTAGAAGCGCGACTCAACCCGTCTACGTCAACCGTTGTGTCCACACCATCATCGGTACCGAGCGTCTGGCAATTATTGCGTGAGTGCGAAACCCATTTTAGAGCCCAGCGTTATACAGTTGGGCAAGGGGGCACTGCTTACGATTGTTATCAAGCCGTGTTGAAGAAAGCACCGGGTAATACTCAGGCATTGGCCGGCTTGGCCAACATTGAGAGATATTATGTGGATCAAGTAGAGGGCTTTTTGAACAATGGACAACCAGAACAAGCGCGAAACTACTTGGCAAGGTTACGCAAAGTCAATCCAAACTCGCCGAAGATTGCGGAATTTGAAAAACGGATGAGTCGCAATTCTTTTGTGGCGGGCAAAGTGTTTCAGGATCGTTTACAAGACGGTAGCGATGGGCCTGAGATGGTGTTGATTCCAGCGGGGCGTTTTCAAATGGGTGACATTCAACGCAGTGGTGCTTCTGATGAAAAACCAGTGCATTGGGTATCTGTGAAGCCATTTGCGATCGGGAAATATGAGGTGACGTTTGCCGAGTATGACAAGTTTGCTGAAGCAACCGGCCGAAAAAAACCAAGCGATCAAGGTTGGGGGCGTGGTAATCGACCGGTGATGAATATCTCTTGGCATGATGCCACTGCTTATGCCCAATGGTTAACTCAACAAACCGGCCGGCAATATCGTCTACCGACTGAAGCTGAATGGGAATACGCTGCCCGCGCCGGCACAACCACCAAATATTGGTGGGGCAATAAGATTGGTATAAATCGTGCTAACTGTGATGGTTGTGGTAGCCGTTGGGATGATAAACAAACCGCACCTGTGGGTTCCTTTGCAGCCAATGCTTATGGCTTGTATGACACTGTTGGCAATGTTTGGGAGTGGGTTGCTGATAATTATCAAAGCAACTATCACGGTGCCCCAACTGACGGGACTGCTTGGAAAAAGTCCAGTAAATACCGACTGCTTCGTGGCGGCTCGTTCTACGACGGCCCTTACTACTGCCGGACGGCCTACCGTAGCAGGCGCTCGTCGGGCTACCGTGACGGCGACAGGGGTGTGCGTGTTGTGGCGGTTGCGTGGACATCTAGCCCTTAGCACTCTTGAACTATTGCCCTTTACCCTGTTTTTATTTACCCTTTGGCGGGCCGCGATTTTTTTTGAGCTATAACCATTTTTATATGGTGTTTATAGTTGATGGTGAGGGCAATAACGACAAGGGTTGCATTTTAGAAGGGATAGTTGAGTACAACGAATTAACGAAATAAACGAATTGCTCAAGCAGCGAATTCTCGGTACCCGCGTTTTTCTTCCCCTATCCTCATTCGTTGATTTCGTCAATTCGCTGTACTCAATTTGTTGTACTCTATTGGATTAGCAGCTTGTTTCGTGCAAGTTAACCTTGCTAATAATGATTTACCAAAACGGCGGGGGCGCGATAGAAAAAAATATTTGCCGCTTTCCACCAATTGGTGAACAAAAGGCGTTTGATCAACATATGTAGGGTGGGTAACGTCTTTTTGTTGCCCACCTTAAGAGAAAAGGCCCTTGGTGGGTACAAAATACGAATAATAAATGTAGGGTGGGTAACGTCTTTTTGTTGCCCACCTTAAGAGAAAAGGCCCTTGGTGGGTACAAAATACCTGAAAATTTGTGCTTCAGTACTTAACGGATAGTATCCCTTCAAGGGATGCTATCCGTGAAGTTATTATCGAAACATCTATACTCGTGCAAAGTTTGCTTGGAACAAATCCGCTTTCGTTCCAAGCGTACCTTGCACGAGTTTCAATTTAATGACGGCTCAGTCCAGTGCATCAAATGGTTGTTTCCTACTCTTACAACGCAACGGCCACACATAGTTGGAGTAGCCCTTGTTGTCGTTACGCACGTAGTCATCGCCGAGGTAGATGATCCATGCGCTGGACGCGGAGCCGGTAGACACAGTAGATGACCAATACCAAGTTGATGCCACGCGCGAAAACGCATTACCATTTGTCCACCTACCCGTCCCCGCAGCGTTGGAAAGTGCCGGGTTTGTGTAACGTGTGTCTACCATCGCTTTCCACTCATTTATAGTAGGTAAGCACCAATTGCCGGGCCTTGACTTGTCACTCAGGCCACATTGACCATTGGCAAGATTGGCAACTATTTGCACAGCCGGAACCCACTGCTGCCGGCCAAAACAACTCGCATTTTTCAGCCAGACTAAACCGGTGCGGTTATCT
>QNER01001228.1 GCA_003646175.1 Candidatus Parabeggiatoa sp. nov. 1 | reverse complement strand
TCGTGTATCCGTGAAATCAGTTGGGTAGCGAGTAGAGAGTGACCCCCCAGTTCAAAGAAGTCGTCATGGATGCCGATTTGGAAAACGCCCAATACGTCCGCCCAAATACCTATCAACAGTTCTTCCTCTGGCGTGCGAGGCTCTGCAAACTTAACTTCTGATAACGGATAATTGTTAACTGATAACTGTTCAAGTGCCCGGTGGTCTATCTTACCATTAGGTGTCAGAGGCAAGGCTTCTACTAACACGAAACGATAGGGCACCATATAGTCAGGCAATTTCTTTTTCAGGTAATTTTGCAAGTTTGTGGTTACTGTGCGTTGTAAAACTTTTAAGAAACCCTGTTGTGAGTGTTCTACACTTTGGTCAACAATGGTCTGCTCAGTCGGTGTCAGTTGGAACTGGATACCCGCCTGTGCCCCGTGTGACCATCTCACTATTCCATTCAGCCACTGTTTTTTTTCTTCACCCGGCAATTGTAGATATAGACGAATGTGTTGACCTTTACTCAAAGCGGCTGGTATTTCCACCAAACTAACACCACTTTTAGAAATCTCTTCTGTGCGAAGCTTGATGGTTTTCCCATCCAGTTCTGCAAGGCAAATGCTCTGATAAGGTATCCGTTCTGGCATAAAATTGGACACAATATAAGCCACAAGGCGCATATTGCCCGGTTTGTCTTCTTGGGCAATCACTACCGATTCTTGCACATCCGGATGTTGTGCCAACACTGCTTCTATTTCCGAAAGTTCAATCCTAAAACCACGAATCTTGACCTGATTATCAACTCGACCCAAATATTCAATATGACCGTCGGGTAAATAACGGACTAAATCGCCAGTTTTATAGAGGCGTGAACTGGGGCCATCGCTGAAAGGATTTGGAATAAATTTTTCGTTGGTCAGTTCGAGGCGATTAAGGTAGCCGCGAGCTAAGCAGACACCACCTAAGTGTAATTCACCCGGCACACCGAGGGGGAGGGGCTGTAAATATTTATCCAGCACATACGTTTGGACATTATGAATAGCACGCCCAATCGGGATGTCTCGCCATTCCCTCTCTAACACTGTTGAACGTGGTAAGGGGTATATTGTAGCTACAACCGTAGCTTCGGTAGGCCCGTAGGTATTCACCAACTGTGGGTAGGTTCCTACCCACTTTTGCCAGAAACCCACTACATCTGAACGAGCGCGTTCTCCCCCAATAATTACTAAGCGCAATGAGTTAGGTAGCACTAACTGATTCGTCACTAATTCAGATGTCACTTGATGCCAAAAAGCGGTCGGCAAGTCTAACACGGTCAATTCTAATTCTCGGCAATTTTGTAAAAATAAAAGCACCGAATTCAACATGTCATCAAAACGTAGCACTAACCGCCCGCCGCAGGCCAAGCAGGGATAGATTTCTTCAGCAGCCGCATCGAAACTAATAGAGGCAAATTGCAGTACGCGGTCGCACGGAGTCAGCCCATATTCGACAATCGCCGTTTCTATGAAATTCACTAAGGACTGGTGTTGAACCATCACGCCTTTGGGCTTCCCTGTTGAACCAGATGTATAAATCACATAAGCTAAGTTATCGGGTTTAACACCACTGTCCATATTGTCAGAACCCAGCCGAGAAATCACCGCCCAATCGCCATCTAAACACACCACATATGCTTGATGATAGGACAATTTTTCTTTAAGACTTGATTGAGTCAACAACACCAGCACGCGGGCATCTTCCAACATAAACGTCAAACGCGCCACAGGATAAGTCGGATCGAGTGGTAAGTATGCCCCCCCCGCCTTAAGAATCCCCAGTAACCCTATAATCATCTCAACGGAACGCTCAATACAAATACCCACCAATACTTCAGGTTTGACACCCAAGGTTTGTAGATGGTGAGCCAATTGATTGGCTTTGGTGTTTAACGCCCGGTAAGTCAGTTGTTGGTCTTCAAAGACGACCGCAATAGCTTCTGGCGTTCGTTCCACTTGTGCCTCAAACAGTTGATGAATACATTTTTCAACCGGATAATCGACGGCCGTGTCGTTCCAGTCAACCAGTAATTGATGTTGCTCTGCCGCGGTCAATAGAGGTAATTCATCAACTTGTTGTTCTGGATTGGTCGCAATGGATTCCAGCAGCGTGTTGAAATGACCTACCATGCGAATTATCGTGGCCTTATCGAACCGATCGGTGCTATATATTAAGCAAGCCGAAACTGAATTATTCACCTCAATAAATTCTAGGCTTAAATCAAATTGACCTGCCTGTTGTGCCATTTCAAAAGGGGCTAACGACAGACCACCCACATTGACTCTCAAGTTTTCGTCGTTTGCTCCTAACAACAAAGCTGATAATTCTTCAGATTGTTGTGGTTTTTGTAAGGTAAATGAAACTTGGAAAATGGGTGAGCAACTGGGATCACCAGTTGACTGCAAGCGATTGACCAGTAGGGGAAATGGATATTCTTGATGGGCCAGCGCGGATAGTACCGTCTGGCGCACTTGGCTCAGAAAGGTGGTGAAGGTGGGATTACCATCTAGTTTTGCGCGTAAAACCAGGGGGTTGACAAAGTAACCGACAATCCCGGCAAATTCACTCTGACTTCGGCCAGCACTGGGAGAACCGACCAAGATATCGTCTTGACCCGTGTAGCGGTGTAGCAAAACCTGAAAGATGGCAAGGAGAATCATGTAAAGAGTGGCCCTTGATGTTTGTGCCACGTCTTTGAGTTGTTGGGTGAGTTCTGTTGGTAGCGTGAATGTCACAGACGCGCTTTGATAGGATGGCACGGG
>QNER01001227.1 GCA_003646175.1 Candidatus Parabeggiatoa sp. nov. 1 | reverse complement strand
CATGAATAAAATTTGAGGATATGTTATGTCAATTAACTTTTCAGTTAACAAAATAATATACAATGACGGCCGTTTTTCAATTGCTTGGGGACAATGGAAAGAACAAACGATGAGTGTTGCGATTAGTGAGTTAAGCAACTGGGAAAAATGGGATAGACAAATAGAAAAGGATGCTGAATCAGGAAACTTGGATTTTCTAATAGAAGAAGCACTTTCTGAAAAGAAACAGGGTATCTTAAAGGATATTTAGATGCATAAGACAACGAGCCGATTTTGGAAAAATTATGAAAATTTACCAGCTTCTATTCAAAAAATAGCTAAGAAAAATTTTAATCTATTAAAAGAAGAACCTCTTCATCCTTCCTTACATTTTAAGAGAAGTGGAAAATTTTGGTCAGCAAGGGTTGATATTAATCATAGGGCACTTGCAATTGAAGATGATAATGATTTGCTGTGGGTGTGGATTGGCACACACGATGAGTATGAAAAAATGCTGAAATGAATTATTAAATAGTACAGTTTTGACGAGTTTCGGAGTCCAAACTTTAGTTTGGGCGGTTCTTAGAAAATCTTGGACTCCTGATAAATCTTGGGAAGTTAATTTTTTTCAAACCTTTGTAACCTCAAGGAATCTAATGTATGATATGTCGCGTTTGTAATTCAACAAATACAGAACCAGCTATAAACCTTGGTTTACAACCTTGGTGCAACCATTTCTTAAAAAAAGCCGAAATTGGCAAAGAACCTTTTTATCCACTCCGTGTTGTTTATTGCCACGACTGTGGAACCGCCCAACTTGATTACACCGTCAAAAAAGAAATCATGTTTGGTGATCATACCTATCTTTCTGGGGTAACCAAATCACTGAGTAATCATTTTAAATCGGTTGCTGAAGAAGTCGATGCCAGATTTTTCAGTGATGTCAAAGAAAAGTCGGTGCTTGATATTGGTTCTAACGATGGCACGCAGCTCAAGCATTTTAAGGCTTTAGGTTATGAAGTACTGGGCGTTGAATCTTCAAAAACCACGGCTCAAATTGCTAATGAAGCTGGAATTGAAACACTGAATGTTTTTTTTAATCAGACGGTTGCACAAGAATTAGCTAACAAATTTCATGTCATCAATGCCGCCGGCGTATTCTTTCACCTTGAAGAACTGCATTCCGTCACAGAAGGCATACGTGAGGCCTTACGAAATGATGGAGTTTTTGTGGTACAGTTTTTGTACATGAAACGCATTGTCGAAAACCTCGCTTTTGATCAAATCTACCATGAACATTTGCTGTACTATAATCTCAACACGATTGAAACCTTATTAAATCGTCATGGATTAGCCATGTTTGATGCTGACTTGTCACCGATTCATGGCGGTTCAATGATAGGCTTTGTGACCCATACAGATACTAGGCAACCCTCAAAACGCCTACTGGCAATGCGTGAGCAAGAAGTAAAAGACAAGAGCAATGAGTTTAAAACTTATCTGGATTTTGCCGAACGCATTAAGCAAATGAAAGACGAAAATCTGGCTTACCTTGAAAAAGCCAAGCAGCAAGGTAAAAAGATATTTGGCATGGGTGCGCCGGTTAAAGGGAATACACTCCTCAATTATTTTGGTGTTGGTACGCAATATATTGATTACCTTGTTGAAAAAAACGAATTACGGCGTGGGCTTTATTCACCGGGAAAGCATATTCCCATCGTGATTGAAAAAGAATTAACTGAATTTCCAGATATTTACTACGTGCTTGCGTGGAACTTCAAAACAGAAATCCTTGCCAACAATCAGCACCTGATAGACAAAGGCGTTGAATTCTATTTTCCAGTCAACCCCAAGGATATTTAAGCGTGAAAATTATTATCACTGGCGCAACCGGTTTCCTCGGCACCGCACTCTGTCAGTCACTTGAAAAGCAGGGACATGAATTAGTTCGTTTAAATTCCAAGAACTGTGATTTAAGGTATCAAGATGCGTTAAACCCGTTTAATGAGAAACGCTATGATCAAATTTATCACTTAGCGGCTTGGACACAAGCGGGTGATTTTTGCATTCACCATCCAGGTGAACAATGGATCATCAATCAACAAATTAATACCAATGTCCTTGCATGGTGGCAAAAACACCAGCCCCAAGCCAAAATGATTTGCATGGGAACCAGTTGTGCTTATGATCCTGATTTGGAACTGGTTGAAAAAAATTATCTGGTAGGGAAACCCATAGAAAGCCTTTTCACTTATGCCATGACTAAACGGATGCTTTATGCCGGCTTACTTGCGTTGAATAAGCAATTTGGTTTACAATATCTTTGTCTTGTCCCTTCTACATTATATGGGGCTGGTTACCATACAGATGGCAGACAGATGCACTTTATTTTTGATTTGATTCGCAAGATTATTCGAGGCAAAATTAACGGAGAACCGGTAATACTCTGGGGGGACGGCTATCAGCGGCGAGAATTGGTTTTTATTAATGATTTTATAAAAATCATGCTGTATCTGGCTGAACATTGTCATAATGAAATTATTAACATTGGTGCCGGTGAAGAGTTTACCATTAGGCATTTTGCACAACAGATCAGTGAGCATGTTGGATATGACTATGAGGCAATTGAGTTTGATACTGCGCGTTATGTGGGAGCAAAGTCTAAATGTCTTGAGATTCAAAAATTGCGGGAATTGATGCCTAACCTTAACTTAACGCCAATAGAGAATGGGCTTGGTGAGACAATAAACTGGTTTTGGTCAAAAAAGGAAAACTTTATAAAATAGATCTCTGTACAGGACAAAAATT
>QNER01001226.1 GCA_003646175.1 Candidatus Parabeggiatoa sp. nov. 1 | reverse complement strand
TCGCTCCCATGTTGCCACAACTGTTTTATCTGCTCTTGATATAGATTGTTTTTTTAGGTATCGCTGAAAAAAGCAAATCAGCCAAGCTCTTCATCTTTAGAAATTCTTGGCATTTTGAATACCTTTATTTATGATAATAGTGTAGTGCTTTCCACTATTTGAGGTTCTCGTTTTAAAAATCAACAGGTTTAAATAAATACTATTTTTGCCAAAAATAGTATTTCTAATGGAGATCTATATCCCGTCATGATCGGAGTTCACAAAAAAACTAGAGCATCGAGTATTAAGAAAGGGCTGTCAGCTATTATTTTTTTGCCTCCAATCAAATAATTGTTAATAAAGCTTGGGATAATTTTTTTCCTAACTGTTCCCAAGTTAAATTTTTGGGAAACTCTACCACTTTCTGAGCTTGAATTTGAGCTAATATAGTATGAGCCATATCTATTGGATCGCCCGGTTCGCACACAGCGTCAGGCGCAGTAGCAAAAATGTCTGCATAATTTGCCACTCGCGTCGTCACAACGGGCTGCCCACAGGCAAGATATTCTGCAATTTTGCACGCATTCGATAGTTCCACTTGACTATCTGGGAGATAGGGAATGATAACCACATCACAGGCATTAATTAATAAGACAACCTCTTTTTGTTGAACGACACCGCGATAATCAATCCACGGTTTTTCTAAGTTGATTGAAATGCCCAATTTGCCAGCCAGTAATAATTGTAAAGAAGGATAAGTATAACGTAATATTTTACCCGCTTCTATCAATGTTTCGATACCTCTATTTTTGTCGATAGAACCAAAAAAGCCAACGATGACTCTATCATTAGGTATTCCTAAACGAACCCGTGCTTGCTGCTTATCTATAGGTTTAAATAAAGATATGTCCACACCGTTTTCAATAACAATGACAGACTGATTATATTTTCTGACAAAATGGCTTAAAGGAATACTGGCACAGACAACCAAATCTGCTTTACGCAACGCGAGATAATAGAGGCTTTTCATGCCAGGCACTTTATTTGTTCCAAAACTCGCATAATGATCATAAACATCGAAAACAAAAGGTATTTTTGCTATTTTGGCTAAAAGTAAGCCGATGGCTCCAAAATGACTATCTCCACTGGCAATGACTATATCCGGTTGGCACTGTCTAAAAAGACGATACATTTTAAACAAAAATGAAAATGGCCATAAGAGGGCAAACGGAATTGAATAAAAGGAAAAATTGGCTATCTCCAATATTTCTGATTTTTTATTGCGATAATCGGCTGCAACAACAAGCCCTTGGTGACCATTTTTGACCAATTGTAGAGGAAGGTGAAATAGTCTTCCAAATTTATCTGCAATCAGATCCTTATTTGTATAATAGCGTTTGCACAAAAATAAAAATTTCACTTTCAACCCCCTACCTTTTCATTATATCTTCCACAACACGTTGAGCCGTTTTCCCATCCCACAGTTCAGGAATGGCAGTTTTTTTCCAATCGCCGGATAAAATGCTTTCAAAAGCCGCTTCTAAATCATTCAAACTAACAAGTTCATTGGTACCCTGGGAACAAGTCATCGGGCGCTCGGTATTTTTTCTGAGCGTTAAGCAGGGAATATCCATGAAAGTGGTTTCTTCCTGTAATCCACCAGAATCGGTGACAACAAGACGAGTACGTTGCAATAGCCCCATAAATTCAATATAACCCAATGGCTCACTCAAAATAATCCCTTGTGCATGGTTCAGTTTATCCATCAACTTGAATGATAACAATTTTCCTTGAGTTCGTGGATGTAAAGGGATAACTAATGGAAGCTTGGTGGAAAGTTTTACAAGCGTCTGTACCACTTCTTTTAATTGATTTGGTTCATCAGTATTGCTAGGACGGTGTATGGTGACGACACCGTATTGGCTAGGCGTTAAATTAAATTTTTCCCAAGTTTTTTGTGCATCAATTTTCGCCTTTAACATCAAAAATGAATCAAGCATAATATTACCCACTCGCTTGATGCGACTTGGCTGGATGCCCTCTTGAATAAGATTTTCGTCACCATCAGGTGAAGGTGTCCACAAAACATCTGCAAGTGAGTCCGTAACGATTCGATTAATTTCCTCGGGCATTGTTCGGTCAAAACTGCGTAGTCCTGCTTCTAAGTGAGCCACCTTAAAATTAAGTTTCTTTGCCGCTAAAGTGCAAGCCATAGTGGAATTGACATCACCTACCACGATAATCCAATCTGGAGAATTTGTCATTAAATAGTTTTCATAAGCAACCATAACGCCGGCAGTTTGCTGCGCGTGGGTGCCTGAGCCAACACCAAGATTAACATCGGCATCAGGCAAACCCAGATCACGAATAAAAGCTTGGGACATATTAAAATCATAATGCTGCCCAGTATGAATAATGACAGTTTTAAATTCAGGATACTTTTTTAATGCGTGATACAGCGGTGCAATTTTCATAAAATTGGGGCGAGCCGCTGCAATCAGATGAATGGTTTTCATAGCTTTTTTTTTATTTAATCACAGAATCAAAAACTTGTGCCAATTTTTGGGTTAAGGCGCGTCGGTTGTAATTTTCAATATAAGCGGGTTTTTGGCTCGAATCGCTACCACTAGGCCGTAATCCCTTTTTCCAGTCTACATATAAATGATTAATTGCTTGAGTCACGCTTGCCTCAGTATAGTCATTGATGGCTTCATAACGCGGTGCATATTGCTTGACAATATTGAGATTATCGCCGGAGGGCGCAATGGCTAATACTGGTTTACCCACCCGTAAATATTCATAAGTTTTACCAGCAAC
>QNER01001225.1 GCA_003646175.1 Candidatus Parabeggiatoa sp. nov. 1 | reverse complement strand
TATTATAGCCTGGGGCAACGCCCCAGGAGCCCCTTTGGTGCGAATTATTATAGCCTGGGGCAACGCCCCAGGAGCCCCTTTGGTGCGAATTATTATAGCCTGGGGCAACGCCCCAGGTGCAGGTGTTTATGAAGTGAGAGCCCTTGTCTTTGCGCATTAAAATGGGCTCCCAGGGCGCCGCCCTGGCTTTAATAAAGCGCCCTTTCAGGGCTGAGTAGTTACAGATTTTTTAGCTCAGGCGGCATTAGCGAACCAACACTTAATATAAGACTATAAATCATCATTGCTGCAACCGAGGCGTAAACCAGCCGTGGTATCCAAGCTGCTAACATGTCGTTATGCATAGTAATTGCCTCAGATTCAAACTTCACATAATGAAGCAACATATCGGCTAAACTGCCCGCGTGTTCTCCGGTTAATATAAGTTGAGCCGCAACCGGATCGATTCTTGGAACGAGCGAGAAGGCCTCCGCAAAAGTATCGCCTTTATGCAAACGTGTGCTTATCTTCTGGAGTCGTCGGCGTAAAATAGTGTTTTCGACCACCTCATAACCCTTGGGCAACGCCTCAAGAATAGGTAAGCCGGCTTGCAGCATCAAACCTAATGCTCGCATGAAATCCCGTAGACTCTGCCGCACATACCAGCGACCAAAGTACGGTGTATTCATTTCTATTTTATCCCACAAGCCCCCAAAAGGCCTTAAAAATCCGTGACGTAACCAGCGCGGCAAGCGCATAAGCACAAAAACGAGCAATGCCAATTGCACAATAAAACCCACCGTAGTGCCCAAATAATCCAGAATGGTTATTTTTTCCAATATCAAAGCCGGTACGGGTTGGATAAACACCGCCAAGAGCAAAACCGTTACTGGCAAAAACAGACGGGACTTGATTTGTCGTCGTTGTCGCGCTTTTTCCTCATAAAACTGTGCCATTTGCCGAAAAACTTCAGCATTGGTGCCAGAAGCCTCAGCCACTTTAACAAGTGCGACATCTAAACCGACAAACAAGCCCGCCCGTACTCCCGCCTCTGACAAGGGTTTTCCCCGTTTCAGATAATTCAACGCCATTGTTGCCCGTCTACTACTCTCCCCCCCACCTTTAACCAGCATTGTCATAGCATTAAGTGTTGGAATACCAGAATCTTCTAACAGGGCAAGTTGCAAATAAATATTAGCCAACTCTTGTGCGGGTAACGGTTTGTGCTGTGATTTTTTAGCAGGCATAGTTATCAGTTAGGGTTGTTGCGAAATAATGCTGATTGTAATGAATTTTGGGAGAAATGGGTTCGCGGATAAAGTTTTTTGGGCCAAAAAAACTGATAAAGCGAATTGGGATCTACGCGAAAGTTTTTCGCGAAAAACTTTTGCGTAGATTACGCAAAAGTTGACAGCATCGCTCTCAAGGCGGGCAAAGATTGGGAATTAGACATAAGTCGGCGCGTATCCACCCCACATCAGTCCAACATCTTACTTTCCATCACAGTTTTTTTTATACAGGGCTTTTGAATCGGGGCGGCCTTAACGATGTGAGCGACTTTTAATTTTTTACTGACAATTCCCACGACTTGAACACTTTCATTGATATTAGGACTTACGCATTGACAGATAGAGAATTTTATGAACCTTTTTAAATACAAAGCATTACAAATTTGAGATAAGTCGTTTTTGGGCAATTTTGGTTGATTAAGTCGTTGACCACTTTTTCATAACTCTATGATATTTATCATGAAAATAAAAAATAGAGTTTGTCAATGCGTAAGTCCTAGATATTTATTTAACAGGGCATCAAAAAAGTTCAATGTGACTTATTGATTTAACATAAGCAAATTCAATTTTTTTATAAAATAAAATTTAAAAACAATAAGTGACAAATGAATGAGTGTCGTTGTGCATGCAAAACTTTGACGTAGCCTTGAATATTTCAAAAATAAGTATTGACAAATCTGAAAACGGTGTTAGTGCTATGCGGTTAAATAAAAATACCAGAATTGTTTTTAGGAGTCCAAACTTTAGTTTGGCCTCCGTCACCCACATTGCCATGCAGTATTATTGATTGCGTAAGGTTCTTTCGTTGCATTCTAAAAATTCTGCGGCTTTTTTCCAACTCCCTTGTTGTTGATAAGCCCAATTTGCTAAACGTTCTTTAAACCAATTCTCTCTGTCCTTATAAGTGCCTTGCCCAAATTCGTCGGTGGCTGGGTGAATGATTTGAGTTTTTTGCCATTCCTCCAAAGCGGCCTCCAATGCCTTATCTTCTTCTTTTATTTCCTGCCACCACGCCATCGTTAAAAATGCTAAACGTTGCAAATCGCGCAAATTGCCCGGCAAACGATGGGTTTTAAACAATTTTTTTAAGGCCTTATTGTAAGGTGGTTTATCTGGCAGGGATTTATCAATTCGTAATTCTTGCCAAACTTGTTGCCAATCCATTTCCAAATCTTCTCGGCAATCCCGTAATGGCGGAATTTCCACAATTAAATGGCTCAATCGATCAAACAAATCTGCATCCAGTGTTTCACGCAAATCCTCTAAGGAACGGTTAGAAGCACAGACGACTTCAATATCCGTCTCTTGCTCTTTATCACTGCCGACGGAACGAAAACGATGTTTTCGATCCTGAAATACCCGCACCATTTTACGTTGCAAAGGCTTAGGTAAATCTTGGATTTCATCCAGAAATAAAATCCCCCCATTGGCTTTTTTGAGCAAGCCCTCTCTTTTTTGACTTGCCCCAGTAAATGCCCCTTTGAGATGTCCAAATAACTCGCTTTCAGCTAATTCTGAATCCAAGGTGCC
>QNER01001224.1 GCA_003646175.1 Candidatus Parabeggiatoa sp. nov. 1 | reverse complement strand
TTTTGACAGATACTATCCCCAAAAAAGGGATAGCATCTGGAACGAATTTTTACTATCCCCAAAAAAGGGATAGCATCTGGAACGAATTTTTACTATCCCCAAAAAAGGGATAGCATCTGGAACCACATTTTCACTAAAACAATGTACCGGACAAAAAAGTAAAGTGATACTATCGCCACAAAAAGCGATAGCATCACGAAATGAATTTTAATCGCAAAAGTGTGACTCACGCCACAAAAAGCGATAGCATCACGAAATGAATTTTAATCGCAAAAGTGATAGCATCACCAAATTAGGAATAAAGTTGCACACCGTGTGATTTACAGATAATTCAAATCAGGTGGATCAAACGCCATCACTACCAAGCTATCGTCAGGTTTTAATTGATCAAATTCGTCCTCTTTCGGATTCAAAAGGACTTGAGCCTCCCGTTTGATGCCAACCAGAATCGTGGGATTTTTCACACTTCGTCCTTTAATCAGAATTTCCGCGAGTTCCTCGAATTTTTTGCCCTGGAACCATTGAGGATATTTATCACTGTTAAGCAGATAAATTTCGTTGGTTTCTTCAGAATAGGTCAACAATTGCTGATAAACATCAGACAGTTTTCCAAACAACGCGGCTTGCGCAATAATACCCAAGCCATAATCGGCGGCGCATACCCATTCGTCAACCCCGGCATCCATCAAATGGTGAACTTTGTGAGGATTGCTGATCTCCGCGACAATACGTGGTTTTTGGGGCATATTCTGATAGAGCTTTGTGATAGCCAACGAAATGAGTGCTGCTTTGGCATCAGGATCAGAATTCTCATGATCACTCAAAATAATGACACTTTCAGCCTGCTGAACCTGCGCCCGCTTCAAAACCACATGGAGTGTCGGATCGCTACGAATAAAAAAGACTTTTTCATACTCCGGACTCATACGCAACTCGGTTTCATTAATTTCCGCTTCGGTAATAACGAGAATATCCTTTTCTGGTGCCGCAAGCGGTGAATGAAGTTCTTTCACAATGCGATCGGCGTTACTGTGCCAATTGCATATTACAATATGTTTTTCCAAGTCTTTTGGCATTTTGACCTCCATTTTCAATTCCACAAATAGTGCCGCGATTCTCCCAACTAATGTGGCTAGAGTGACAATGCCTAAAATGAACACCATCACTGATATGAATTTACCGACATCAGTTTGCTGGGCATCGCCATACTCTCCAAGAAAAAGTGCCAGCACAATCCTGAAAGATTCAATAATCGTCAATTCAGAATTGAGATCGCGTTCAAAATAATAAATAATGAACACAGAAACGAAAAAAAACAATACAACAAATATCAAAACAGAAAGCCAAAAATGCTTTTGAAGTACGTTTTTCATCCAATGATAGATAGAAAATTTCATACTGGCTATATTTGCATTAAAATGAGATTACCCATTCGCCATTCACTATTCGCTATTGGCGAAGATATTTTGGTAAACACGATTTTTCCTCCATGTTTAGTTTACTATTGTTGCACATATAAGTTTGTAAGAATAATAATTTCAGTTAGAAACCTTCAAACCTTCAAGGTTTTGGAAACCTTGAAGGTTTTGCCCTAGAGTTAGAAACCTTCAAGGTTTTGGAAACGCTTTACGGTTTTGCCCTAAAGTTAGAAACCTTCAAGGTTTTGGAAACGCTTTACGGTTTTGTTCTATTTTATATTACCCATTTGCCATTCACTATTCGCTATTAACGAATTGAATTATTTTGGCAAACACTATTTTTCATCCATGTTTACTATTGTTGCACACAGCGTTCAATACTTTTATAAGAAAAATTGTGTGATAACAAATAGGGAAAAAATCCATGACAAACTATTTTGTCTCTTCTGGTTTTAAATCCTTAATAGCCAAAATATTGGCTATTCTATATCTCATTACCGGTGCCTTGCCAACCATTGCGGCCGAGCAACACGCTAAAGTACCCCCATTTAAAACCGCGCTTTCAACTCCAAGGCCCCGCCAATGATGTTGTTTTAATGAAACAAGTGTTGCGGGAAAAAGGCTTTGTTGATGATCACATCCAAGTCTTAGCGGAGGGTGAAAAACACCTGCCCACTCGAAAAAATATTTTGGCGACACTGGATCGTCTCACTCAGCAAGTCAAACCAGATGACTTTGTATTTCTGTATTTTTCTGGGCATGGTTCCCAGCTGCCTATTTCTGCCGCTGCCAAAAGGCACCATGAACCGGACGGTTTGGATGAACTTTTCCTGCCCAGAGACATTGGGTACTGGCAAAATGATGTTGGCGCGGTGGAAAATGCGATTATAGATGATGAATTGAACACAGTCATCACCGCATTGCGTAACAAGGGTACTTTTACTTGGATTGTTTTTGATAGTTGTCATTCAGGGACAATGACAAGGGGCTTAACGAAAAAAGACATTCGTGAACGTCGAGTTTCACCCAACGCCCTTGGTGTGCCAACCCCAAACCGGGAAAATCTGCTTGAGGCGGGCGAAGATGAGAAAGCCAACTCGCCTAGTCCAAGCAATATCCCCATGGCAAGTGAACCGGATAAAACCGATTCGGATCGTGATCGTGGGGGCTATGTGGCCTTCTATGCGGCTCAAACGACAGAAACAACCCCCGAAATGTTTTTACCGGCGGGTAATCCGGCCCCCTACTATCACGGCTTATTCACTTACACTTTGGCGGAGGTGTTAGCTCAAAATGACGACATCACTTATCGTCAGGCCGCCCAAAATTACCGCCGCCCAACGCCCTTATTTGAAGGTACGCATTTGGATGCCCCCATTTTTGGCAC
>QNER01001223.1 GCA_003646175.1 Candidatus Parabeggiatoa sp. nov. 1 | reverse complement strand
TACTATCCCTTCTTCGGTATAGCATCTGTATCGCGTGGTTTTTTCGCGGTAACTACTCAGCCCTTTCTGGGCACTTTATTAAAGCCCAGGGCTGCGCCCGCCCTGGGAACTTACGCAATAAACCGTGACAGATACTATCCCTTCTTCGGTATAGCATCTGTATCGCGTGGTTTTTTCGCGGTAAACTCAGCCCTGAAAGGGCGCTTTATTAAAGCCCAGGGCTGCGCCCTGGGAACTAATTGTCATTAATGTCCAAAAATTGTTGCTGTAATGAGTAAAAATCGGTTCCTTTGAGACTGTAGATCACTAATTCACTATTTGGCCCATCCACAGCGCTTTGCTGCATTGGCAACTCAGTCATTGGGGTATTCAGTAAATCAGGGCTTGAGAATACATAAAAACGGGATTTTTGAGTAGGGTGTTTCACTAACCGCTGAACATAAAAATCCTCCCCTGGTTCAAGTTCCCCTTGATACAGTTGATACACACCAATGGATTCCAAAGAACTATCTTCGGGTACATCCACTAATACACGTGTTTGCCCAAAATCATTGACTTCTTTACCACTGGGCAACTCCCCGTTACTCAGATAGTCCCGGTAACGAGAGATATCCGTAAAGACATAAATTTTATCAGAGTTAGGCTCTTCTACTTCCAACAAATAGGCTGGGGATCCTACCGGGTAGGTAGTTTGTGAAGTGCCGGTTGTAACAGTTTCCGGTGAATCAATTTCCGGAGTGTTTTGGTCAAAAACAGAAGGACCGGAACAACTGGCCAACCCGACAGCCATGAACAAAAATACCACAAATAAATTAAATGATTTACTATCGAACATAATTTTAAACAACCAATGGTTATTTATCAATATAGGATCGGAACATTTACTTGCTTAAATAAAAACAAATATTTTTTACAAGATTCATTCCATACCATCCATAAGCGTTGTCATTAACAGTGTTAAAAAGTTTTTCGACCAGTGGGCTTTTCGGTTCGATACCATGGTTTGAGTTTTTAACAATACTATCTGAGGTTACAATTTTATAGAAATTTGTAGAAATATATGACCAAAAGTCAATAAATCTTCAAACGTGTATAAGGATGCAACCAATCCAATATCCCCTTGCCTACCTTTGAAACTAATTCACCAAAGGTAAACTTAGGGTTACTTTTTCTCAATATGTTATATGCACCATTCGCATCAGCGTTGATAGCAGTACCATTCTGGGAACGATATAAGCCTCGTTTAACTCGTTTGCCACTGAATAAATGTGTTTTTTTAGGCTCGTCTTTTTTAGGCAAAGCATCATACATGATAGTTCATAATAAAATCCGATAAGTGGTGCATTTTATCATATAAACGGTAAATTCCTTCCAAAAATATATTGTTAATTGTTAATTAGTGTATAGGTAAAATACTTGGCTCAGGAGTCCAAACTTTAGTTTGGAAGGTCCAAGATAAATCTTGGACTCCTGTTATTTATTAATAGAACATTGACACAGTACTAGGAGTCTGTCGGACTTGTTTGTATATATGACCATAACAAAAAAAATAATAACAAAGTAATCCATCAATGACGATTAAATCAACCACTTACCTAAAATACCGTCCATCTTAAAACAACCGCTAACCACCAACAAAGCCTTTTAGCCTAATCAACTTTGGGGCTTTGCATCAACACTTGAACGTTCAAAAGAGTCTGGCAAAAAACGCGACGGAGTATACACCCATTTATTTTTCAATGCAAATACAATTGAATCAAAAAAATGGTATTAAGGGTAATGGCACGCACACAACTAATTGCCTACCACAAAATTCCGATGCAAACTAAAAACGACGCTAAAGTACAGCGAAGCGAAACTTTAGCGTCGTTTGGACTCCTTTTTAGCCCAAACTAAAGTTTGAACTCTTGATGTTTACCACGGAGCCGTTGACCGCATCCCGATTATTGCACGCAAAGCGATACCACCATGTTTCGGTCAAATCAGCGTACTTAAATTTGAAGTCGGCATTATATAAAAAATGGCCGTCATCATCAAGCGATAATTGCAGAAAGTCCATAATCCAGTTGCTGATTATCCAGTGCATCAAAAAGCTTTGTGTCTTAGCATGTTGTAGTTTTTCCTGCAATAAATACTTGGCAACGGCATACGCACGCTCTGGTGATAGCGTCCCCTCTTTAAAGCCCCGCAGCGATGGCGTGATGCGTCCCTGATTCCAGAACGCAAACAATGACTTATTGGATTTGTCATCGCCATGGTCAAGGTCAACGCACAGTACTCAGCCGTGGTCAATTTCTGAGCATTTTGTACACGGGTCTGGTACTGTTCTTTTTGCGGTTTGCGCCCCTCTTTGATAACCGCTTGACCCACTTCAGATTTTTCGGCCCTAGATTTCGACGTTTTTGAAACCTATCAACCAGGGGCGTTGCCCTTGGCTCTATTAATATCGCACCTGGTGGGCTCGTTATTGGCGTTTTTGCGCCCTTCAGTGCCATTTTATTAGAGCCAGGGGCAACGCCCTGGTATTTAAAACATGGCATAACGCTTGCCATCAATTTTCGTCAATGGCACTCATTAATTGGCAATTGAAATTTTATATAGGCCTTTCGTACTGGTGGCGTAATATTTATTATTTATATTTAGATGTCATCAAAAGATGAGTGTTTTAAAACACACTACACTATTATATTGGTTGGCAAGAGTTTCATAAAAAAAATGTCGTCGTCAAATTGATGTTGAACAACTTGTGTCTGGGGGTAATGGGATATTTGCCCCTGTTGACAGCATCGCGATTGTTAAAACGGATACT
>QNER01001222.1 GCA_003646175.1 Candidatus Parabeggiatoa sp. nov. 1 | reverse complement strand
GCCGCCAGCTCGCAAGTCACCGTGCCACCCGCTTCATTACAAGTCCAATCCGTACCATTGGCACTGACAAAACTCACGCCCGCCGGTAGAGTGTCTACGACTCGCACGTTGCTCGCCGCGTCTGGGCCAGCGTTGCTCACGGTTATGGTATAGCTGAAGTTGGTGCTGGTGTTGACCGGATCCGCCGAATCCGCTTTGGTAAGCAACAAATCGGCTTGTGGTGGCGGCAAAGGGTCAAAAGTGGCCGTGCAGTTCATGTCGGCCGTGATGGTGAACGAACCAGAACAGTTAGTACCACTGAAACCAGCAAAGGTTGAACCCGCGCTTGGTGTAGCCGTTAAAGCAATGGCCGTACCACTGGTATAGCTTTGATCGCAATCGGCACCACAATCAATCCCAGCCGGTTGGCTGCTGACATTGCCCGTCCCCGTTTTGTTGATAGTCAGCGTGACTTGAGAAGGCAACGTGTTCCCGGTAAAAATCAAAATTTGAGAAGAAAACGCGGCCAGCGTAATACTGCCCGTCACGGTGTTGCCGTCTAAATCCAAATAGATTTTACTTCCCAAACTGATCGTCTTGGGATTTTCAGCCGTCATATTGGTGAACAGCACCGATTTCTGAGTGGCATCGTTCAAAGTCGCATCCACCAGCTCAAAAGTCACGTTGTCTAACCAATAGGTATCCGCGTCATAATCTCGGGTAGCGAAAAGCATTTTACCAGAGGTTGTGGTCACAGGTGACTGAAAGAAAATTTCATAGTCCTTACGGTTTTTTTCGTAAGCGAAATAGCTTTCTTTAAGAGTATTGGTACCTGAGCTAACATCATTAATTCTCAGTCGAAAGCGACCAAAACCATTACCAATAACGCTGAACTTTAAGCGGTAAAGTTGATTTTCCACCAAATCAAAGGCGTTGGGTATGATATTCATGTTACCCGAAACTTTATTATAAACCGCTTTTAAACTACCACCTTCCATTTCGGCTTTGTTCGCGTCAAAAAAGATATTACCGCCCCAATTTGAAACATCCGCATCAAAGGTTGAATTGAGAATCAAATTGGCACCCACATTGGAAACAGTGTATTCCTCAGCAGGCTCAGCAGGTAACACGCACCATTTGGAGTTTTGATCGTAAGCGGAAAACTCGTCTTTCCAGTGAGCCAGAGAATATTTTTTACCATCTCTTTTCAACACCACTTCACTGTAGGGATTACAGTAAACATTGTTATCAAACGTCCCATGATTGGTGTCATTGGTCAACGATATCCCGATTTGATCGGGGTGGAGCGAGTAAATAATGTTCCCTTCCACAACATTGTCGTATGAAGGGCCCTTCTTGTCTTGAATAACAATTTGAGGATCGTTATTGTAAACGATATTATTGCGAACAGTGGTATTGATAAAGGAATTCAAGCGAATACCCATATCTGGATTATTAGCAATTGTATTGCCTTCGATCACATTATCCCGAAACTTACTATCGGAACCAATACCCATACCATAAGTCGGATGTTTAGAACAAGGCGTGCGGTTGGTGCTGGCACAGCCATTTGACTCATCGACATTGCCGATCGTATCTAACAAGAAGTTCCCTTGGATGATATTGCCATCTGAAGCAATGCTGATTGCACCACCATCATTCAGGAGTGACAATGCGTTGCGAACCACATTATTTTTGATAATGTGATGACCCCCCGCCTTGAGGTTAATTCCGTTCCAACCGGTGTTTTCAATGATGTTTTGGCTTACTGTCACACCGGTTCCAAACACGTTAATACCCATGCCATAACAAGTGCCGTTATATCGGCTACAATACAAAGGAAACATACCAGTATTGGTAATCTGATTTTTTTCGGCGGTACTGTTTTTCACATCAAACTCGGATGGTGCACTAAGCCCAATGGCAACGCTTAATTGATGTAAAAACGTGTTGCCTGTGATTAAAACATCAGCACCCTTAGATACTGATACGCCTTTGGTATTGTATTCAAAATGGCAATTTCTAACAGTAATGTTGTCAGAAGTTATAATACTAACGCCTTTTGAGGTAAAATGACGAAACGTGAGGTTTTCTACCGTGGTATTATCCTCATGCCAATAAACATTAACACCGGTGCCATAGGTTGAACCTTCCACCAACAAATTGTTGGGGTTGGCACCATTAGCATGGAGGTAGACCTTTTTGGCATTGTCATCATAATACCATTCTCCCGGATAGTCTAATTCTTCTAACTTGCCATCCAAAAAATAGCCCCATTCCTCTAATGGAAATCCCCCACCGCCGCCTAAACCGGCCGCGGTGATTTTACCATTTGAAGCCGCGTAACCCGTCACTTCAAACACCTTATAATACCAACTATAAGTTCGGATGCGTAACGTTGCCCCTTTCCAATAGCCACCCGGTTTACCGTAAGCAACCAAAGCTTGGTCTGTAAAGGCATCGGTACCGGCACCAGCACCGGCATCCACATTGAGCCAATTTTTATCGGCCGGCGAATCCACATTCGGGTAACGGGCAATGGTCATCAACTCGCCATTGACAAACAAATGTTCAATCCCTTTATCGGTCAACGGCAACGCTGAGACATCGGCCTCATAAACATCTGACCCTAAGGCAGAATGTGTCGTTTTAGTCCACCCGGTGATTTGAACACTGCCAGCAATAACGGGATTGGGATTTTCACTAGGGCCATAAGCACCAATAGTCGTACCAATAACGTACCCCTTGGTATTAATTGCCCCTCTAAACACATCGCCCCGCTTAAACAGGAGGGTGGAATTCGCGGCAAAGTTTACCGAGTTGGCTTTGTC
>QNER01001221.1 GCA_003646175.1 Candidatus Parabeggiatoa sp. nov. 1 | reverse complement strand
CCTTCCTCGTTTAACTGAAATAAGGTACCCATCTCTGCGTAAAATTTTTGAAAATGTTCTAATAACAACAATTTATCATCATAACGTTCATTTAAGGAAGGCACTTTAATTGTCAACACGCTGAGGCGGTGATATAAGTCGGTACGAAAATCTCCCTTCATCACTCCTTCGCGTAAATCGCGGTTGGTGGAAGCGATAATTCGTGCTTGAGATTGCCGCACCCGCGTTTCACCCAGCCGATAATATTCACCGTTTTCCAAGACGCGCAGCAGTTTAGATTGCAAGGGTAGCGGCATCTCGCCAATTTCATCTAATATCAAACTGCCCTGATGGGCATCTTCAAAAAAACCGGTGCGGGCGGTAGTCGCCCCAGTAAACGCGCCCTTGGCATGTCCAAATAATTGCGCTTCAAGCAATTCGGTGGTAAACGCGGCACAATTAATAATTAAACAAGGCGCGTCGGCACGTTGGCTTTGAGTATGTAGACATTGAGCCACTAATTCTTTACCAGTACCCGAATCGCCCTGAATTAACACCGAAAATGGCAAATTGGCAAATTGCTTTATTTGGGTACGCAACGTTTCCATCGCTAAGCTTTGCCCTAGTAATCCACATTCTTTTTGCTTCGCTTGCGGCTTATGTCGCTCAGCGTCCCAAATCATCAGTTGATGTTTCAGGCGCGTTTTGAGCAATGCCATATCACATGGTTTAGGGATAAAATCCACCGCGCCCAACGTTAAGGCATGTCGCACATTTTCTTGACTATCTTGCCCGGACAGAATAAGAATTTTAATTGACGGATTAAAAGTCAATAATTCGGAAACTAACAGAAAACCTTCTTCTGGGCTATGCGGCGTAGGGGGCAATCCCAGATCGACTAACGCTAAATCTGGCAAGATTGGGAGCTTGTATAACAGACGTTTAGTTTCGTCGCGTGTCGCGACAACATGAACCGTAAAACTGTCTTTTAAAACAAAAGCCAGAGATTCACTGATAAGCGGATCATCATCGACTAACAACAAATTTGGCAGGTCGGCCATCATCTGTGTCCTTTAATAGGGTGATAAATAAACGGAGGTGAGAAATCCTACGGATGCTATCCCTTTTCGGGATAGTATCCGTTTAAATCCTACGGATGCTATCCCTTTTCGGGATAGTATCCGTTTGAACCCTACGGATGCTATCCCTTTTCGGGATAGTATCCGTTTAAATCAGTTCAAATCCTACGGATACTATCCCTAAGAAGGGATAGTATCCGTTTAAATCAGTTTATAATCCTACGGATGCTATCCCTTTTCGGGATAGTATCCGTTTAAATCAGTTTATAATCCTACGGATGCTATCCCTTTTCGGGATAGTATCCGTTTAAATCAGTTCAAATCCTACGGATACTATCCCTAAGAAGGGATAGCATCCGTTTAAATCCTACGGATGCTATCCCTTTTCGGGATAGTATCCGTTTGAACCCTACGGATGCTATCCCTTTTCGGGATAGTATCCGTTTAAATCAGTTCAAAAGGTGGGTTTAGCGTCGCGCAACGAAGTATCGCTATAGCGAAACCACTCTACAATGATACATTTAACTCATCCGACGCTGGCTGACTTTTGAGTTCCAGACTAAAAAAGGGTATTGATGAGACAATGGGCGTGGTTTTGACTACCTGAAATCCGGCTAATTTGGCCACATCTATCCATTGTGAGTTCGACATCCAATGTTCGACTCGAAGTTCTTGAATATTTTTGAGTACGGTAATGGCATCCGCTAAAAAGAAACTGTCTATGCAGGATTTTTTATCCGGCACAGAGACAGAGGTTGTATTAAGAACATCTTGAATAAAACGGTCAGTAATGTCACTCATGGTATAGATTAATTCCGGGCTAGCGTCTTCCAGTTCGCCCAAGTTATCATCTATTTCAGTGATCAATAAAGAGGTAGAAAGACTATTGAGCATTTTTAGGTTAAGTCTCTTCAATTCTGTTGGTACATGATGTAGAGAAAGTGAGGCGTTGATAAACCAAATGGGTTGATGTTCTTGGAGAGCCTGCTGCTCTTTTATCGTCAGGGCTTGGAGCGTACAGTTGCACAGAGGCGTGATTTGAACCGGCATTGGAATAGATTCATGACAGTGCTGGATTGCCACAGCCATCATCTCTTCGGAGGGTTCTATCAGTATCAGATGAATTCCGCGCAAAGGATAAACCTGTTGTAATTGTTTCACAATCTCAACTGTGAGTACGCCATTACCGGGACCAATATCGATGATTGTTGGTTTGTCAACAGAATGAGGGGGATTTTGTATGGAAAAGCGCTTAACCATGTCAAGAACAGCGGCCCTAATGGACTGATAAATTTCGGTTTGCATCCAAGCATCATAAGGTTTGGCGTTGGTGAATACTTTAACCTGTTTACTAAAACGCTGTGTTTCTGACAGGTATTCTGCCAAAGTTTTACCAAAGGCACTCTTTTGACAAAGTCTCAAGACTTTAATCGCATTATGCAGTTGATTATTGCGGGCTAATAGAACACCGGCATAAATGAGTGGAAATTCTTGATTTGGAACTGACAGTGATATCCGTTGACAAATATCAATCAGTTCTTCACCCGATTTTTCGTCTGTGACTCTTTGAGAAATTTGAGTCAATTGTTCTAAGTCTAATTCACTAAAAGATATTTTCATAATCCTATGCGTGGTGGTGCTGGATGAAAAATTCAAGGTTTGTCTTTTCAAATCCTACGGATGCTATCCCTTTTCGGGATAGTATCCGTTTAAATCCTACGGATGCTATCCCTTTTCGGGATAGTATCCGTTT
>QNER01001220.1 GCA_003646175.1 Candidatus Parabeggiatoa sp. nov. 1 | reverse complement strand
TAATAAAGCGCCCTTTCAGGGCTGAGTAGTTACAATTTTGCACCTGGTGGGCTGGTTCGTTTCCCAGGGCGTTGCCCTGGGCTTTAATAAAGCGCCCTTTCAGGGCTGAGTAGTTACAATTTTAAAAGCTTTAAAGCCCCTTCGGTGCTTTAAAACCTAGCACTGAAGGTGCGTATTATCTACGCCCGTGGCAACGCCCCTGGCTGGCTTGCACAATTTCTATCGTGCGTGCCATTAGGCTTTATCCTTTTTTATAAGCAATCCTTGTAGTTATATTATTGTAATTATTGCTTTTAATGGAACAACTCTTATGAAAGAACCATCACATTCCAGATCCCACGAAACCGGCTATGCTTTGGTTAATAATGATTTAATCATTATAGGGAGTAATCGTGCGTTACATCAGTGGTTAATAGATGTCCCCATTGATTTAACCGGGCAATTGCTCACCGATGTCTTTCCAATGCTGATTGGCGATGAAGATAGATTACTGGAATTAATTAACAAACCACAAACCGAGCCGCTCATTATTTCTCAGATTAGTCATTATACGGCCGACGAACCAGATTGTTATTTTGAATTGCAAGTTGATTCATGCGACTATGTCAATGCCACTTTGTTAATCACTGCAATAGATGTCACTGAGTCGGCTTATTTGGAACAAACATTGCGCCAAGAACGGAACGAACTGCGTCTGCAACTCATTGAACGTAAAAAAGTTGAGACTGCGCTACAACAAGAATTGGAAGCACACCAACAAACTCTGTTGGCTTTGCATAAAGCTGTCGATGCCGCCGAGTCGGCCAATCGTGCCAAAAGCGAATTTCTTGCCAGCATGAGTCATGAAATACGCACACCCATGAATGCCGTCATTGGTTTCAGTGAATTGTTGTCCTCACTGGTCACAGATAAAAAGCACCGGAGTTATCTGGATTCTATTCAAATGGCGGGGAAAGCACTGTTGACGTTGATTAATGATATTCTTGACTTGTCTAAGATTGAAGCCGGGCGATTAGAGATTCAATATGAAGCGGTTAACCCTTATAGCCTCTTCAATGAATTAAAACAGATTTTTATGGTCAAAATATCCGAAAAAAACTTAGAATTCATGGTTGATATTGATAATGAGTTACCGCCAGCATTGCTACTAGATGAAGTGCGGTTACGGCAAGTCTTGCTTAATCTGATTGGTAATGCCATTAAGTTCACCGACACCGGGTACATCAAACTGAGTGCACAGAAAATCTATAAAAAAAACGATCAGAGCCAACTTGATTTTTCAATCGCGGTGGCAGATACCGGCATTGGTATTCCTGCTGAGCAACAGACATTGATTTTTGAATCCTTTCGTCAACAGGAGGGGCAAAGTACCCGAAAATATGGTGGCACCGGATTGGGATTAGCGATTAGCAAACGACTGGTAGAAATGATGAATGGTCAGATTTCTGTTAAAAGTTTAGTTGGTGGCGGAAGCGTTTTTGAAATTACCTTATGGGATGTCGCAGTTTCAGCCACGTTGGTTGAGACTGCTGAGAAAATGTTTGATTTCAATGATATTTCCTTTGAAAAGGCACAAGTGCTGGTTGTCGATGATATTGAATCTAATCGCCGTCTCCTTAAAGCATGGTTGCCTCAAGTCAATTTGGACGTTGTCGAAGCGGAAGATGGGCATAAGGCTTTATTATTGGTAGAAGAATATCATCCTGATATTATTTTAATGGATATTAGAATGCCAGTGATGGATGGCTATGAAGCGATCCAACTATTAAAAGCAAATCCGATGACTTTTGATATACCTGTTATTGCTTTAACGGCTTTTGTCGCACCAGATGATAAGTCAAAGATAAAGGCACACGGTTTTGATGGCTACCTATCCAAACCGGTTAATATGCGTGATCTATTTAACGAATTATCTCGTTATTTAAAGCACAAGCAGGCCGAGCCAGTGACAGAAACCGCTCTTAAGGATGACACTGTAGAAACGCCAATTCAGGAAAACATTACCGATCTCCCTGCCTTGCGCCAGACATTGGAACAGAAAATGCGGCCGCTGTGGCAGGAGATTGTTGAAGTGATGGAGATGGATGCCATTGAGGATTTTGCCACGCAGCTTATTGATTTAGGAGAAAAACATCAGGCTCAGCATTTAGTCCATTATGCCAAGCCGTTGCGCGAGTTTGCACAGGATTTTGAGATAGAGGGAGTTGAACGGATGTTGGCTGCGTTTTCTGATATAATAGATCATGTTACGCACTGAACTTCCCTTCCAAAAGATGCTGAAAGATAAATCCCAAGGCTAACAGCTAAAGTCGGCTAAAGCCGACTAATAGTTGGTTTTAGTCACCTTTAGGTTTTTTCGCTTTTCGCTTTGATATTTATCCTAAGAGCGTTAGGAGGCTAAAGCCTCCTAACGCAAGTACCTTCGCTAAAAATTTTCAGGCATTTTGTGCCCACCAACTTCTTTACAAAGCCCACCTTATCGGTGGGATCGATACGGACTTTGCTCGGTGGGCAAAAAATTCAGGTATTTTAACAGAAGCAATCAGAAGTGGGGCAACCATAAAGGATTGCCCCTACATAAGTAAGGAATCATAAATTTTCGGGTATTTTGTAGGGTGGGCAAACGTCTTTTGGTTTGCCCACCTTTTTCCTTTGCCTACATGATTTTTTTAAAATACCTCAAAATTTATGCTTCAGTACTTAATACCTGAAAATTTATGGTTCAGTACTTAGTAATAGTTGGTTTTAGTCACCTTTAGGTTTTTTCGCTTTTAGCCTTGGGATTTATCCCAAAGCTTGTGGAAGCAGAGTG
>QNER01001219.1 GCA_003646175.1 Candidatus Parabeggiatoa sp. nov. 1 | reverse complement strand
TTACCAATCAGATTGGTTCGCCGGCTTGTATGAATGATGCTATCGCAGTGGGTGCGACTGATACTGCCGATCAAGTGGCGGATTTTAGTAACAGCAATCGCTTAGTGGATATTTTAGCACCCGGCGTAAACCTGACTTCTTCACTGATAGGCGGTGGACGCATCACATTCGGCGGGACTTCCGCTGCAACACCAATGGCAGCCGGTGTTGCTGCTTTGATGTTAGAAGCCAATCCCACGCTAACGCCTCCGTTAATAAAAAGCATCATGGGAAATACCGGCGTGACTATCACAGATACCAAAAATGGTCTCACCTTTCCGCGTCTTGATGCCCTTGCCGCTGTGAAGATTGCACCGAGTGAGGGCATTGCTTTTGCTGCAAAAGGTTACCAACTGGCAGAAACCGGCGGTGCCGTAACGATTGAAGTGAGCCGCCTTGGTAGCGGCAATGGGCGCGTGTCGGTGGATTATGTCACAGCTGATGAGTCTGCGACGGCGGGCAACGACTATATTGCTACTAGCGGCACCTTAGTTTGGGAAGCAGGCGATACCAGTCATAAAAGTTTTGTCGTCACCATTTTGGATGATAGCAACCCGGAAACGTTTGAAGAAGCTTTTCTGATTGCCTTGCAGAATCCAACAGGCAACCTCATCAATAACCAAAATACCCGGCATCAAGCCATCGTGACTATTTTGGATAATGATGCTGGAGGCAGCTTTGAATTCACCGGATTCAGTGAATACACACGCATTGATGATTTTTTTATTTTTGACATTAACTATGGTGTTAATGAAGAGAGTGGCTCAATTAACATTGAAGTTGCGCGTCAGGATACCAGCACCGGCGAGGTAAAAGTAGACTATGCCACAATGGATGGTACCGCTATGGCAGGTAATGACTATGTAGCCACCCAAGGTAGTTTGATTTGGGGCGATGGTGATAAGGATAACAAGGCATTTACCATCCCGATTTTGGATGACACTGTTTTTGAAGGCAAAGAAACCTTTACAGTGCTGTTATCCAATCCCACTGGGGGCGCAACGCTAGGCGAAGAGATTCAGAAAATCGTTGCCATTGCCGACAATGAGTATGGTATTGGTATCACGGATAGCAGCTTTGAATCCGGTGAAGCAGATTTACCACATCCAGTCTGGACAGGTGGCATTAGCGGACTTTTTGAAAGTCCTCTTCTTGCCAATTCTGAATTAGCACACACCGGTAATAAACTGATTATATTAGGTGGGATTTTACAACCGACAGTTACTTTTGCGGTACAACCCTTTATTATGCCAGTGGAAGCAACCACTTTAAACTTTTGGCTGAAAATGCCTTATGCCAGCGGCACCAACTCTGATTTTATGGGAGTTCTTATTGATGGCAACGAGCATTTTTTCGTCACCGCGGGAAACGCGACTAACTATGCTGAGTATCAATTGGCATCCATCGATATCCGTGCTTATGCGGATGGCAACGTCCATGATGTGTGGTTTTATTCAGAAGTTTTCGGCAACAATGAGACTACCACTGCTTTTTTGATTGATGATGTTGAATTAGCGCAGCGTGATGCTGGCATGTTACGCTTTTCTCAAACAGATTACACCGTCAATGAAAACAGTGGGTTAGTGACTTTTGAAGTTGCCCGTCTGTTAGGCAGTCGAGGTGAAGTGTCTGTTAATTATATGACTTCTGACAAGTCTGCTAAAGCCGGTTTTGATTATACCGCTGTGAGTGGCACATTGACTTGGCAAGATGGCGATACCAACAATCAATCCTTTACTGTGACTATCACTGATGATGCCTATTTTGAAAAAGATAAAACCTTTAAAGTCAGTTTATTCAATCCCGCTGGTGGCGCGAGTACTTCTTTAGCAGAACCTGCAACGGTAACCATCATTAATGATGATGCGCCGACAGCCGGTATTACTGATGGCAGCTTTGAACTCGGCACACCGAATCCAGTTTGGAATGAAACAGATAGCCTTGGCATCTCGCCTATTTGTCGTCCGGCGATTTGTGTATCCGATTTTCCGGGTAAGGCACACAGTGGTGAATACTTTGCTTGGTTTGGCAGTGCTTTTCCAGCCAGAAGTGGCTCCGTTGAGCAAACGTTGATAATGCCGGTGGGCACAACGGCTTTAAGTTTCTGGCTGCAAATGCCTAGTGCGGAAAGTCTCGGCTATTTACAAGTCAGCATTGATAGCAACCCCATTTTTGGTGTGACAGAAGCCGACGTTGCCAAGTATTCTGATTATACCCCAGTCACAGTAGACATCAGTGCTTATGCCGATGGTGGCATTCATAACCTACGCTTTGAGTCAATTGTTGTGGGCGGCGCGGCGATGAGATTCTTTGTAGACGATGTTGCGCTTACCTCAACAACTTGTCTCCCGACGGTGACACCGGTGCCAGAAACACCTCAACTTGACGTGACGATTAACGGTTATCATGCCCAAGCAAATTGGACAACTGTGGCAAACACACAAGGCTATATTTTTTCTTACGCGCCTATTCTGATCCCATCAGCGAAGTCACGCTCAATCAGATTAGTGCGGTGGATTTAGGCCTACAGAGCCAGATTGCGGGTGAATTAACCGGTGGTATCGCATTTTATGTCGCGGTGCAAGCCTACAATTGTGCTGGGAAAAGTCCCTATTCTAATTTGGGGGTGGTGATAATTCCGTAGGGTTCTATCATTTTCTATAAAAATTGTAATGGTCAAGATGATGTTGAAATGACAAAATGTTCATTATTCATTAACTTGACACATTTCAATCATAATAAAGTTTTTTCGTACAAGGTTCGCCTTGTACTCC
>QNER01001218.1 GCA_003646175.1 Candidatus Parabeggiatoa sp. nov. 1 | reverse complement strand
CTTTATTTGTGCGGCGGGCGAACAATTTGGCCTTAAATCCTTGATTAACTTGACAATGTCATATTGGCAGGAGTACAAGGCGAACCTTGTACGAAAAAGCGGCATCGTTTCTCAGGAGTACAAGGCGAACCTTGTACGAAAAAGCGGCGTCGTTTCTCAGGAGTACAAGGCGAACCTTGTACGAAAAAGCGGCGTCGTTTCTCAGGAGTACAAGGCGAACCTTGTACGGAAAACTTTGTTTTTATTGAAATGTGACATTGTCACGTTTCCAATTAAATTAGTTTAAAAAACCAGGAATTATAAAATTGGTGAAGGTATTAGGCATGAGAGGAAATTAAAATGCGTCACCGAAGAAGAAAAATGCATCACCGAAGAAGGTTATTCCTGCTGATGGGATTTGTAACGTTTACAAATTCCCAAGCGGTGTTTGCTGAAAAACCGTCAAACCCGGCAGCGGATTTGCCAAGATCAATTGCCCCGCTTTTTGCGGAAATTGGTACTGGACAATATAAACGCAGTGCAAATACTGCCGGGTTTGATTTCAATATCAGCCCGCTTTCAGGTATCGCGCCACTGACTGTTAAGCTAAATGCGAACAAGTCCTCCCTGCCGGCGGACAATGTTGAGTTTCATTGGTTGGCTTCAAATGGTCAATCGACGGTGGGTAGTTCTACTGACTTAACATTTGAATTACCGGGTTCATATCCAATCACAGTCTCTATGATTAAAGAGGGTGAAACCATTGCATGGGATAGTAAAGTTGTTGAAGTCCATCAAAATAATTTACCCATTGCATTTATAGATATAAATCCTAAATTGCTCTCAGGCACTAAACCCCATACGGTTACTATGAATGGGAGCAAATCGGCCGATCCATTAGATGGTCAGATTATTGGGTACGAATGGATCACTAATACTGGACTGCGGTTTCCCACGGAAGAAGGTAGGTACTCAGAAAGTCCTATTCTTCCTATGACTTTTGAACAAACGGGTATTCACACCGTCACGCTGATCGTTTACGACGAAAACGGTGGTGCCAGTACCGCTTCTGTTGATATTCAAGTGGATGTGTTAGACAATCCTTTGGCTTTTTTCACAGTCACTCCTGGGAAAGCAGTGCTAGAAATTGATTTAGACGCGAGTGTTTCTGATGAGAATGATTCTGTCATCCGTTATGAATGGCAAATATGGCAAATTCAGGATCCGGAACTGACGTTGAAAAATTATCGTACCGATGAACCCACTTTAAATTCTATTAAGTTGCCTATTTCTGGGAATTATAGAATTCAATTAATCGTAGTAGCTGATGATGGAAAAACAGCTACAATGCAACAAAACATCTACGTGGGTGGCACTGAAAAACCGGTTGCGATTGCAAATGTGATGCCGCTGTTTGGTCTCGAACCCCTTGAGGTGGAGTTAAAGGGTGAAGAATCTTATGACCCTGATGGCACTGTTAAATTCTATCATTGGTCCTTAAATGGGCAAAACATCTCTGCAAGTCCGAATTTATCACTGACTTTGCCAGCTGGTAACCATCATGTTGCACTGACTGTTACGGATGTAGACGGGTTAACTGATACTGCTCATCGTAAGATTACCGTGAAGGCTGAAAAGACTGAAGAAGAAAACAATCCTCCAACGGCTATCTTCACAGTATCTCCCGATTCAGGCTTTTCGCCTTTGACAGTTACATTAGATGGTAGACAGTCCAACGACATTGATGGAGATGCAATAAGCTATGAGTGGTCATCGTTGGACGGTGACGTGACTTCTTCTGATTCCCAAGCGGCCATGAAGTTCAGAACCGTTGGAAAACACCATATTTTTTTGAAAGTATCTGATGGCGAACTTAGCCAAACTACGCAACAGACGGTTGAAGTTATAAAACGACCAGAAGATTTTTCGGTTTTTCCACAGTCAGGTTGTGCGCCATTAACGGTGATACTTGAAACGGAGTTTTACCCTGACTTGGATTATATGTGGACCTATAATGGTACGTTTACCTCTAATCGGGGGCAACCAGTTACCCCAACCGATCATATGACCACCATGACTTTTACCGAGGCAGATACGTATACAGTTACACTGAAAGCGACCGATAATCAAGGCCCCCCGAAAGTGTCAAGAAAGAAATTGTTGTATCTGAATTGTGTCATAGTGATCCGGTTCCGTCAACTGATGAACTAAAGGCTTGTTTTGAAGTATCTCTTTCTTCAGGTAATGCGCCATTAGACATTACTTTAGATGCAAGTTGTTCAACCGGCGATATTGTTAATAACTATGAATGGGAAGTGTCTCGTATTAATGAGCCTAGCGTTAAGCAACACTTATTTGGAAAATTCGTTAAGACGACCCTTGAAGAACCTTATGTATACACGGTTACTTTGAAAGTGATTGATGGTGAAAAAACGCAAGATACTGAGGCAAAAGAGATTACTGTGGGTGAAATGAAATGTGAGGCTCGTGTTTTACAAACTTCACTTTCTCCACAGGCAAAATTAAAATTAAAATTAGGTAGTGGTTTATCCGATTCGGAAAAAGTCGCTATTAATAAATTCAAATGGACAGCTGTGTCTGAAGATGAGATTTGTGAAACAATTTCACCTGAATATGGCGAAGAAGCGGAAATAGACTTTAAGGAAACACCTGAAATATCATGTTGTGCTTACACGGTCACTCTGGAGTTAACAGATGAAAATGGATGGCAGACTTCATGTGATGTCTTTGATAAAATTGAAGTTCGTCCAGAACCGCCACCCATTAGGTTTCATCCGTTGGAACCTATTTATGCGCCGGGGGATACATTGGCT
>QNER01001217.1 GCA_003646175.1 Candidatus Parabeggiatoa sp. nov. 1 | reverse complement strand
CTTACTTGTTTGCGGTATAAGTACGCAATTACAGCATTATGTGAAGGATTTTGATGAAATTATTTCTCCTGATGATACTGATTTTTTATCAAGCGGCTTATTATCCGAATCATTGATACGACTGAGCTTTCTTACTGTCTTACCCAGTCAACATATAGCTGGAACTATTGGTTATATTGCGCCTGAGCGTCATCAACGTTTGTTAATTGCGTTGAGTCAACATCTGACACGCAATATTGTGACTTGAGTGGGATAAGCAACGGAGTGTGTCCAATTTCCAAACAATGCCAAAAAATAAGTACAACGGATACACGAAATAAACGGATAGCACTCACACATTATCCTCATCTCAGAAGAGGCCCCTACAGATAAACAGCAATGACTTTGACAAGTTCAAAATTGTTCCTTTCGATGAATTTTAAGAAAACCGTTCAACTGAATTTAATTTATCCGTTTATTTCGCGTATCCGTTGTACTTACGAGACAAGGATAAACAGCAATAACTACAAGGATTGTATATAAAAAAGGATTAAATCGAAACAATACCCACTAACTAATCCCTTCTTATAAACAATCCCTGTAGTTATTTTTTTATTCTGCCAATCCCTCAATCCGTTTAATCCTGTTCAAAATCTGTTCAATCAACCCCTCCGTCCTCTGTATAAACTCCTCCGTCCCTTGTGGATAACTTTGAAAATTACGCAGGGCAGCCCGGGCATATTCCAGTGCATCGTGGAAGCGGTTGGCATCAACAAGGGCCGCGGCAACATTGCGACGAGTTATACCAGCACGGTAAATATAACCTGCCGTTTCAAAATAATGAATAGCCTTTCGATAATGATACAAAGCTGGTTCTAAGTCACCCACCTCATAATAGATAATCCCAAGCTGATTATGAACTACAGCTAAATCATTCATCGTATTATCCGGCAATAACTCCAATGCGTTTTGATAATAATTAACTGCCTCATTGACATGCTGCAATAATATCCGTTCTGATTGGTAAGCGATGCGGGCTTCTTTAAAGCGTTCAGAAGCGACATTACCCAAAGCAATCAAACATTTGCCATGCAATAATTGGTCGCCTTCACTTGCCAATTCCAAACTCTGTTGATAGTAGTGTACTGCTTGTTCTAAATCACGAAGGATGGGAATATCTATGTAGGCATGACCAAGGTTGAAGGCACAACTAGCCGCCAACGGTTGTTCACCCATTTTATCTGCTAAGTTTAGTGCTTCTTCATAAGTTTTCACATAGTCTGGTTGTTGACATTCTCGCTGAATTTCTCCTAAATCATGCAAATGTACCGCAAGCATCCGAACCAAATAATGCCCATCGGCTGCTAAAGGTTTATCCAAAAACGGTGCTGCATTTTGCCTATCCCATTCTACACAAACCTTTTGCAACCGTTCCGCTTCAGTCCATTGGCGATTTTCCATAGCCAACCGCACCCGATATTCTGTCACTAAACTCCAATCTTCTTCCCGCCCGGTTAGAGGTTTATCAGTTGTAGTATCCACAAAATCTGGCACAATCTCTTCTACCAAACTGGCCCATTCAGCACGGCGGCCTGTTTGTCCGTAAAGTACACGTAAACCCTGCATGGTTCTGATGACAGCATACCACCAACCAGAAGCGCGTGCCAGACGGCGTGCATACAGTAGATTAGCTTCGTCGGCTATCAGTATGTCAATGATTTCACGGTTGCCATGTTCATATTGATGCCAATAGTGATTTCCCAATGCCCCCATTGCCTCAACAAGAGCACGGGTTACCGCTTGCGTTTTTTTTGCATAATAACACTCAAACAACTGCTTAAAATACCAAGGCAAAGCTGGGTGAATACTATAATTACCGTTGCCGTATGCTGTGAGTAAACCTATTTCGGCGGCACGGTTTAATAGTTTAATGCCACTTTCACGAGTCAAGTCTTGCAATTCTGATAGACAATAATCATTTTTAGGGTTGCCCATCCACCACAATTGAAATACATTCACAAACCCCTGAAAAAAATGCAACACCGCCAATTGCTTCCGCTCAACCTCCGAAAAAGCATTATCAAACCCATAACTCAGCGAAGCCCCCAACGACTGACTCCGCCCCTCACTCTCCTCATCCGCAAAAGCCTTCTCACCTGCTTGCAACTTCTCCACAAAAGTCAACACTTGCGCTGGACTCGCCAAACCATCCCGCAACGCCTGTCCAACCAACACCGTAATCGTCAACGGATTACCGCGACTAAAATCCAACAACGGTTTCCAAGCGCCCATATCTGGCGCAAGCTGACCAGATTTCTCAGCCAACGCGTTAGCCAATTGCGCCCGCTCAGTATGCGGCATCGGTGGCACCTTAACCCGCGTGGGCAAACCACCTAACCAAGCCAATTCATCCCGCCGCGAAGTCAACAAAAATTTCGCTTGCGTATCCTTCGCAGCCCGCAAAAAATCCACCAACTCCCGCTGCTCATCGGTAGGCCAAGCCGACTGACTCCCGGCCTGAAAACCGGTCACCGGCTCCACATTATCCCAAATCCACAATACTGGCACCTGTTGCAAAACCTGTAAAGCCACACTACGCCGTTGCCCCAAATCCACCAGCGCGGACCAATTAACGCCAGACTGTTCCAACATCGCCCCAAACACGTTCCCAAAATCACCTAACACCTGAGATAACGGCTTATAAGTCTCAAAAGGTTAAACTAAGCCTGTAAAGTTTCCAGTACAGACTCGTCTTCAAAACGGTACGTGAAACTTTCGCTTCATACCGCTCCTCTCTACATAGTGTGGTTTTACCAACTTTGCGTTCCAATACTTT
>QNER01001216.1 GCA_003646175.1 Candidatus Parabeggiatoa sp. nov. 1 | reverse complement strand
TAATTGCGTTGCCGAACTTTCTGCTAAATCAATCATTTGCGTGACAATTTCCGCGAGTGCGCCCGGTGGGGCTTGTGGTTTTAGCCGCTGTGCCAAACGTTTTGCAAACAAACGCAGCGCCACCACGGCTTGTCCCGGCAGGAAAGGCCGCACCCAACTGCCATCCGATCGCATGCCTCGCAACTGTCGCGTAACTGAAGCGACAAACGCTTGTTGGAACCAGACCAAGTCGGGATAACCTTTTTCGGCCATCACGGCCAAAAACTGCGTATTGCCTTCCAGTACCACGACGGCATTTAACAACAATTGCCAAGGCGTACCTTTGGGCTCGCTGGCATTCCACTGAATTAATAATTTGACTGCCTGTGAATCAGAGACCGATTTCACCACTAGCTTCTGGCTGGCAGCATCAAGTTCTAAATCCAATAATACTTCAGCACCCAGCAGACGTAGCAAGATTTCCCGTTTAACCAATTGATAATCCAAGTCGGGCATCACATGGATACCTTTTGCTTGTACTGACAAACATTGCCCTTGATTCTGCTTATTGCTCAACAGTGTCCACCGTGGATAACGTTCTACCAACACGGCACTCAAAGCGGCACTCTGAGTCATTGCGAAAGTGGATTCTGGCTCGCTGACTGAAAATAGCCAATTAAATGGGCTTTCATTATCCGTTTTATCTAACAACTCGTCATTGGGTTTATAAGTCACGCGCTGTGGAAAGGCACCTGCCATTTGTGCGGTTTCAAGTTCTTTATCCAAGGCTTGCCGGTTTTGTTGCTGTTGACGGTTTTGTTGGTGATGGGGCGCACTGGACAGCACACCAATAATCTCTGGCACAAATGCTGCACCTGTCTGCTGCTTTTGAAGTGCGATACGCCGTAACAACCGGGCAATATCCACCAGCCAGCCGCTACCAACCCCGCCTGTGCGATCCGCCAACAAGATAATCTGACGATGACTATCGACGGACGCAAAGTCCAACAGGGCTTGGCATTCTTCTGTTAACACGCTCAAAATTTTGCCTTTATCCAACCATTGGAACAGTGCTAACCGCGCCAGCACGCGCTGCCCTTTTGTGCCTCTTGACAGTTCTAATTCTTCACGCGTGGCATCCAAGTAGTCCCTAGCATTAAACCATGTCAAGTGAGAAGGTAACACTTGGTTTGCAGATGGCAAATACGGGGTAGCTTGGCGAATCTCCGTCGGGGCAACGGTTTTTCGCAATTCAAACACATCCAGTTTTTTCAAAAAGCTGGGTTTCTCTTGCAAACGGGCATCTAAGTCCAAAAACAAAAAGCGGTAAGGCTGGTTTTCCGCACCCAAGTGAGCAGCCCTTAATTGTTCTTGAATGGCGTGCAAGGCCTGACGACCGGTTCCGCCTAAGCCAATAAACAGGGTAGGCATAACCGTTTGTCTCTCTAACATCAATGCAGATGGCGACGGTAGCGGCGATGGCGGTGCGACAGAACGAATCGGTGGTGGAATATACGCTGGCACGACTTTGGCTGGCCGACGCTGCATCAAATAGGCCAGTAACCACAGTAAGGCGGGCAAAAAAGCCAAGAATAATAACCAAGGACTTAGCACCAATAACAGCGGTTCTCGCTCACAACTCATCGTTTCAAGTTGGTTGTGTGGCGTAAAAAAAGTCATTTCTGGTGGCGACAAGCCAATTCGCCACAAGCCGGTTGTTTGTGGAATCAGCGTATGCTGATAATCTATTGATTTAAAGGCTAAATAACCGACCTCTCTTTGTAAATTGCCAGTATTGTCTTTGCGCCATTGTGAGTCTTCAACCGGCACCGAAAAGTTGCGTCCGTCCAAACGATGTGTGAGTTGCGCTCTATCCCCATAAAGTCCTATGACCGAATCGGCTATAAAACGAAATTTTTTGACTAAATCTGGCAAGTTACTGGGGCGCAACACACGATTGATATGACCTGTTACCAATACCATAGCCGAGGCATCATCTTGTGGTGGGCTTATCGCAAATATCTGGATATTTTGATCGCGTAGGGCTTTAGCAGCCGGTCCAATTTCATCAACACTATCACCCGGGAAAATCGCACCATCGGTATAAAACACAATCACTTTAATGGCATTGGGTTGTGCTTGAGTTAAGAGTTGATTAATGGGCGGAAAAGTGGTTCTGCCATCAGTCGTCCCATCACAAACTAATTTATTTAACCCGGCATATAGCACATTAGGATCTGTCGTCCATGAAATGCCTAGCCTAGAAAACTCACGAAACCAAGTCATTGCGAGACGAATGTGTCCATCGGTATTTTCTACCAATTCATGAACGACAGTCCGCGCGGCCTGAATCATGTCTGGCAAACTATGACACATGGATGATGAAATATCGATGACAAAAATCATCTCCACTGGCGGTGGCGGTTGCTTTTCTGGGCGGGCTTGCTCTCCTAAGAAACTCATTGTGTAGGTGGTTGCATCGCCAGTCAAAACGATGGGCGGTTCGACACGACAGTGGAGTAAGCCCGATTGAGAACGGGCGTTAGATAAGTAAGTATAAGCCGCAAATCCGCCTATCACCAATATGGGGGCGAGTATTAATACGAATAGTCCAATTATGAAGGTTTTGAAGTTCATTCTGAAATAATAACTACAAGGATTGTTTATAAGAAAGGATTTAGTTGACTCAGGAGTCCAAACTTTAGTTTGGAAAGTTCCAAGATAAATCTTGGACTCCTGCTACCCGTCAATAGAATATTGACAGAGCACTAGTACAGCAAACACTAAGTTCGTATAACATTAGAGTTGTCCGGAAATAAGCCTGACGCTGCTTTGCCCCT
>QNER01001215.1 GCA_003646175.1 Candidatus Parabeggiatoa sp. nov. 1 | reverse complement strand
GGTAATTCAACGGGTGGATTGCCGGTCGATTTTTTCAGAATCACGACATCCAAATATTGCTCTTGAAGTGCCAGACTCTTTTCCGTTTCAACCTCATAGTTGGAATCGGTAAAAAAATCCATCAACATTAATCCAAATAAGTGGTGCCAGTTTATCATGTCAGTTATCCGTTATCAGTTATCAGAAATGTCACCACTGGATTTCTTGGCTTCTGCGATCATCGTTATACATCATTATTTAAATAACTGATTTTATATCGTTATTTCTCGTTACCACGCTAGCGTGCTCGTACAAGGTTCGCCTTGTACTCCTCGCCAACGACGCGGCCTTTTCGTACAAGGTTCGCCTTGTACTCCTGATAAATTCTTTTTATAAATCCTTTCTAAAATACATCGCCTTCCGTTATTGCGAGGGCGAAATCAATCCGTTCTATCCTTCAATGCGCTGTACTTTATTCTCGCGCTGCTGTCAGCGCATACTTTGCCAGTTCCAAAATCGGTGGACGTTCCAACATCATATCCGTCAGCAACCGCGCCGAAGCTAAACCCAGCACAATGCCATTACGAAAATGCCCAGTATTAAAATATAATCCCTCAATCGTGGGATGTTTGCCAATATAGGGCACACCATTGGGAGAACTTGGGCGCAAACCCGCCCAATGTTTTTGCACTGTGTAATCGGCTAAACGCGGTATCAAATCAAAAGCGGCATATTTTAAATCTTGTAGCGCTGCATTCGTGGTGGTTTTATTAAAACCAACCGGTTCTAACGTACTGCCAACCAATACCGAACCATCCCGACGCGGTATCACATAGCGATCATCCGCCAGCACGATACGCGAGACTAAGCCGGGTTGCGTGGCAAACAATATCATTTGTCCGCGTACTGGACTCACCGCCAAGGGGGTGCCAACCGTGTCCAATAACAAGGCACTCCATGCCCCGGCTGTCACGACAACTCGCTTGGCTGCAATAAATCCTTGTGGTTGGGTTTCGATACCCATGATTTTATCGGACTGCAGCCGTAAAGCATGTACCAAATGCTGTTCCAACACCGGAATGCCCGCTAACACCATAGCTTGTTTTAATGCTTTGAGCAAACGGGGATTGCGTATTTGTCCGACATCAGGCAACCATAAAGCTTTATTATGATCGCCTAATTCTGGCTCACAATCGCGCAAAGCCGCATCCTCAAATAACTCTAAACGCACTTGTTCTTGAGCAGCCCAAGCCCTCGCTTGCGTTTCTTCTTCAGTATCAAGAATCAATAAACCATTGCGAGTATATTCAGGATTGATGCCAGTACGTTCAAATAGTTCATTGGCAAACGTTGGATAGTGGGCTTGGCTCCAATGTGCCAAAGCCGTCACTGGCTCTGGATAACGCCAAGGGTAAAGGGGAGAAATGATACCGCCACCTGCCCAAGAAGATTCTTGCCCAATGCTGCCACGTTCAATCAGAGTCACTTTTAAACCAGCTTCGTGCAGTTGCAAGGCTGTCAATAACCCGCTCACCCCACCACCGATAATCAAACAATCAGACATCTGTATTTCTCCAAAATAGCCGTTTGAGGCACTGGTTTCTTAACGAAACCAGTGCCTTTAAGTTAAGAGGGCAACCATAAAGGATTGCCCTTTTAATGGTATTTGGTTCGTTAAGAGGGCAATCCCTTATCGTTACCCTTATGTCATTTATTGATTTGAATCAATCCCATTTAACGATCCCAGTGCCGGTTTCTCAACACGCCCAAAAAATTTTATTTTCTGTTCAATAAAGGCTTGCCAAGCTGCCTCCAAACTGGCTAAATGTGTTGTTTGTTGATGGGCATACCAGCCATTTAAAAAATGTCGAACCCGCGCATTTTCACCCAAGCCGACTTGATTAAGCAAATCGGTCGCAACATTGCCATCATTAAGAATACCCAGTTCATCTTGCAAATGCGACAGGCTTTTGGTGTAAGGGCGAGCGATTTCACGCGGATAAAGTTCCGCAAAAAAACGGGTGCCGTAAGCCAGTTTTTTAATAGATATACGCAATTGATGAAGTTGCTCAGCGTCAAGTTGGCTGAGATTTTCCCCTTGCCTGTTTACACGTTGTGAATACGATTCAATAACTTGGCTGGCAAAATAAGTTATGGGACTATCCAGACGTTGCAAGATTGCCGCATCCAATTTCCGCCGCCAACGCCGCCCCGTTAACCATTTGCCTAACAGTAACAACGTGCGACTGTAGCGTTGGGAACGCAGGGCATCGCGCACGGCTACATAAGCACCCGCCTTTTTATCTGCCACCCGCGTTTGTAAATTTCCCAATTTCCGAGCAATAGCGGGGGACAGGGAAACTTGGTTATTTCGTGCTGGCATGTTTTGCAAACTCAACGCGAATACATCCCAATCTCGTGCCACGCCTAACACATCTGTCATCCATTTTAGTTCCGCCCCTAATTCAGCGTATATATTTTTATGAATCAATGATTTATAAAGCGTTAACCCAGAACGCAACCGGCGCAAAGCCACGCGCATTTGATGAACACCTTCAATATCTTCACCATGTAAAACCATGTCCTCATTGGCTTGTAAATGCCCCAAACAATGCCAAATAATATGAACAAAGGCTTGTTCGGCTGTCATATCAGCGTTTAACTTTACCGCACCGGCTTTGTGGAACTGGAGGGATTGAGGTTTATGCAGCGCATAGCCCAGTGCCGCTTTGCTTTTATTCTCAATTGAAAGCGGCACTGCCTTTTGCAAAGCCAGGGCTGCTTTATAAAGTTTGTCAGCAGAACCCGATTTGAGTTCGAGTTCGACTTCGCTCAATGGGTGGCTAGCGGTTTGGGTTTT
>QNER01001214.1 GCA_003646175.1 Candidatus Parabeggiatoa sp. nov. 1 | reverse complement strand
GTTTTCATCACCTTCAGATCAACTTCATTGCCTTGCAAATCACATTTATAAATTCTCACCTTCCCATCAAGAATGATGTGCATACTATTGGCTTCTTCGCCTTCATGATAGACGATTTCGCCACTTTCCAACGAGATAGTTTCTCCGCCTTGCACCAATTTCTGTAATTGTGCTTCAGATAAACAGTCCAAAATAGGCACCTGTTTTAGAATCAATTCAATCATAAGAACCTCGATTAGTCCAAACTAAAGTTTGGACTCCGGTAAAAGTTTGGACTCCGGTAAAAGTTTGGACTCCGGTAAAACTTGCGGAAAACGAAGCTCAAAGGTGGTACCTTCACCCAAAGCAGATGAGACATCAATCGTACCTTGTAGCGCGGAAGTCACGATATTATGCACAATTGCCATACCTAAACCACTTCCGCCTATACTGCGCCCGGTCGTATAAAATACTTCAAACACGCGAGAAGCGCCTTCTTCGGACATACCCGCACCAAAATCTTGGATGCTGAGAATAAAATGGGCTTTTCCTTTAACCGTTGTCGATTGAACTGTCACTTTAACTTTGCCACTGCTATTATCAGGATAAGCATAGCGAGCAATATTGGAGAGCAGATTTTGCACAATTTGGAATAAATAGCCGGGATAACCGTGCCATTGTATTGAAGTGTCCGCCAATTCGTTGTGAAGTTCAATGTCCAATGTCGACTGACGATAGCCCACCTTATAAAGCTCAATGAGTTCATCCAGTTTGGCAACAAAATCCATTGTTTCTAATGTATCCGTGAGCTGTTCTACCGAAACCTGCTTAAATCGTTGTATTAAGGTAGCAGCCCTTTGAATATGAGCTTGTATCAACTGACTGGCATCAACCACATCCTGTAGCATTTCCAGTGTCTCTTCATCTTTTCCGTGACTTAATGCTGATATTGTTTCAGGCTTCAAACTATCTTCAATAATATTAGCAGCCGAATTGACGATGCCTAAAGGTGTATTGAGTTCATGGGCAACACCTGCCACCATTTCAGAAATTGAGCGACACTGTTCAATGTCCTTTTGTGCCACTATATCTGCCATTTTTTTCTTTTCCCGAATGCTGGCAACCATCTGGTTGAAGGGTTGAGTCAGTTCGACCCGAATGCATGCAACCATCTGGTTGAAGGATTGATGAGTCAGATCGCCAATTATTTCATCCTGAGTTGTCACTGGGACAACCGTGTCCAAATCACCGGCTTCCACCGCTTTTATTCCAGCCGCCAAGCCAGAAAGGGGTAGGTTACGCAGTACTGAGATGACTTCATCCTTGGTTGTCGCAGGGGCAATGGTATCCAATTTTCCGACTATTTTGCCGACTATTTCCGCTTTGGTTTCTACCCCCAAGCTAGATAGACTGCGCGTGAGCCATCGGGTGACAATGATGGCAATCAACATAACAACAAGTCCTAATATCAACAATCTACGTTGCAAAACGGATAATGAGGAATTGGCATCATCATCGCTTTTTAGCAACAAATAACCCGGCTGGGATTCTGTCCAAGGTTGCATTACTGTCAAATAACGTTCACCCCCTAAAGTGATCTCGCGTACTTCATTGGCTTGGAAGTTCTGTACCAATCGACTGAGTTCGGTTTCAGAGTGGCGAGTCAACGTTAACAAATCTGGCGTACCATGATGACTTTCAGTGATTGTCACATTAATCACATAAATAACCGCTCCAGTCATTATAAGTACTATACAAATAACCATAAGTAATAATTTGGTGCCGAGTTTCATGATTTCTCCTCAGATTAGGTAAAAACAATGTACCCCAGTAACGAGGCACTCAATCATTGGTTGTCCTGAAAGAAAGCTGGGGATAAATCCCTAGTACCCTGTCAACTTGGTTTTGACGGGTAACAATAACTTGGCTCAGGAGTCCAAACTTTAGTTTGGACGGCCCAAGATAAATCTTGGACTCCTGCTACCAGTCAATAGAACATTGACATAGTACTAGTACAGGATCGCTACAGTTTCGATACCACCCTAACGCTTGATGCGATTGGAGTCAAAAAAATTCACTTTTTTCTTGTCTGAATCAGGATTTTCAGGATAAAGCCTAAAATTATTAAGATTTATATTGAAAATCCTGGCCGCTTGTTAATCCTGAAAAGAACAGAAAAATAGGGTTAAAAATTAGGAGCAAAATCAGTTCAAATTTAACACCCCACCCAACGCCAACGGCGTTGGGCAGTTGTCTAAAAGCTCAAGTACCCTAAAGGGCACTACCAAAGAGGGTTAGTCGGCTTTAGCTTCCTACCGCTGGGGGTGGTATGGATCTATGTACAGGACAAAAAATGTGTTCAACTCACAAGTTGTGATGCTATCGCTGTTTTTTGCGATAGTATCACTTTTTGAATAGGAGCAAAACTAATGTTATCGTATCGCTGTTTTTTGCGTGAGTCAAACTCAAATAGCAGTGCAGCCCCAAAAGTGATACTATCGCCAGAACAAGCGATAGCATCACTGATTCATAAGGTTGACAGAGTACTAGGCTTAGTACAACGAATGTCATCAAGCATTCCTTCCAGATTGGCTTCGTTTATACCAATAAACGCGTCAGTATAGGCCGTTCACCATAACCAGGTTTTAAAAAGTTGATAAACCGCATCATTAGGAAATGGATTTGCCCGAATGGCTTCTGCTAACAAAACGCTTTGGTAACCATAAGGCAACATTTTTGGCGTATAAATACCACATTCTGAGAGGAACTTTGCCACCTGAATAAAATTGGTAACGACATCATCAAGAATATTAGGGTTTTCTTGTGTTCAAACGGATACTATCCCATCGAGGTATAGCAT
>QNER01001213.1 GCA_003646175.1 Candidatus Parabeggiatoa sp. nov. 1 | reverse complement strand
TTCCCATAAGATAGCGATTTGATCGCCCCGCGTTTCCAGATGGCGATCAATGCAATTGTAAGCCACATTCAGTTTTCCGCCTTCAAACCAGCGAATTTTGCCTTCAGTATAACTCCCGCCTTGTACCTTATCCCAATCCTTAAACCAAGTAACAAATTCTTTGGCTTGTTCAGCCCAAAATCCATCCGGATCGGAAACCGAACGCGCATACATGTCCTGATATTTTTCATCAGTGATATGCGCCTTCGCGGCAATTTCTGGAAAAACATCATAGACTTTGACATCACTCATAGTTAATTTCTCCTTAGGTGAAATGTGTTATAACTTTTTTCTATGTACAGGACAAAAAAGTGTTCAAGCCGTGATGCTATCGCTTTTTTTTGGCGATAGTATCACTAAAACAATAGCACTGGTTATTGCATCGATAGTTTTTACTCTATTATTTTGAACCGCAAAAGTGATACTATCGCAAAAAAAGCGATAGCATCACGAAATACTGTAAAATAAAACGATTATAATTTTTGTCCGGTACATATAAATTTTTTGGTTAACACAGAGTTCACAGAGTACCACAGAGTTACACAGAGCCAATCACATACATACTTCAACCTCTGTGAAACTCTGTGTAACTCCGTTTCTCTGTGTTAACAAAAAACTGATAGGTGGTAAGCCTGTCAGGTTTTTTCGCTACCCTAATTTAATGCATCACTGCCCCTTCTGCACCAATACCAGTTTGACAACGCACATTTTGTGCTTCAAAGGCGGCACGATCCACTTGTGCGCGTTTGCTGTTATCAATAATTGAGAAAAACCAAATTCCAACAAAAGCCGTTGTGACTGAAATCAAAGCCGGGTACTTGGAACCAAAAATAGGCTCTTCGTTACCAAGTATCGCTACCCAAACGGTGGGCCCAATGACCACTAATACGACTGCGGTTAATAAGCCTAACCCCCCTCCGATAAAGGCACCGCGGGTTGTCAATTTTGACCAGTACATGGATAAAAACAGTACCGGAAAGTTGGCACTGGCTGCTATGGCAAAGGCTAATCCTACCATAAAGGCAATGTTTTGTTTTTCAAAGGCAATGCCTAAGGTGATGGCAATGATGCCTAAAACAACGGTTGCGATTTTGGAAATTTTCATTTCCTGTGCTTCATTGACTTGTCCACGCTTGAATACGTTAGCATAAAGATCATGTGAGACTGCTGAAGCACCGGCTAAAGTGAGTCCAGAAACCACGGCTAAAATCGTGGCAAAAGCCACAGCGGAGATAAAGCCTAAAAAGAGGTTACCACCAATCGCATGGGATAAGTGGAGTGCCGCCATGTTATTGCCGCCGAGTAATCCCCCTTCAGCCGTTAGATATTCCGGATTTTTGGAAATTAACACGATAGCACCAAAACCAATAATGAAAGTCAGAATATAGAAGTAGCCAATAAAACCAGTGGCATAGAACACCGATTTTCTCGCTTCTTTGGCATCCGCGACGGTGAAAAAGCGCATCAAAATGTGAGGCAAACCGGCGGTACCAAACATCAGGGCTATACCAAGTGAAATGGCATCAAACCAATTATTCACCAAACCGCCCGGTGCCATAATGGCTTCTCCTGACATCATACCCTTAGCATCTCTTGTGGTATTAATCGCTTCTGTGAACAGGTTTTCAAAGCTAAAGTCGAAAGAATACAGAACACCAAATGCAATAAAAGTCGCCCCTGACAGTAGTAAAACGGCCTTGATAATTTGTACCCAAGTGGTGGCTAACATGCCACCGAAGGTGACATATAAAATCATCAACAGGCCCACAATCACGACGGCCATCCAGTAAGGTAGGCCAAATAACAATTGAATCAATTGCCCCGCGCCCACCATTTGCGCGATCAAGTACAAAATGACTGTCGCTAACGCGCCAAAGGCGGATAAAGTTCTTATCGGCGTTTGTGCTAAACGATAGGAAGCGACATCGGCAAAGGTGTATTTACCGAGATTTCTGAGTCGTTCGGCAATCATAAATAAAATCACTGGCCAACCGACTAAAAAGCCGATGGAATAGATTAGGCCGTCATAACCGCTTTTATACACTAAAGCCGAAATGCCCAAAAATGAGGCCGCTGACATATAATCACCCGAAATGGCGAGACCATTTTGTAGGCCCGTGATGCCACCGCCGGCCGTGTAAAAATCCTTGGCCGTCTTAGTCCGTTGTGCCGCCCAGTAAGTAATACCCAGCGTTGCAGCGACGAACAGTAAAAACATCACAATAGCCGCAATGTTTAAGGGCTGTTTTTCAATTGCCCCTTCAAGCGCCCCCCCGGCAAAGACTCCTGTTGCCGCAAAAAGGGTGGCAAAAGCGCCCCACAGTATAAAATTTCGGCTCACTTCAAGCCCTCCTTGATTTGGTTAGTCAAATTATCAAACTCACCATTGGCACGCCAAACGTAAATACCAGTGAGCATAAACGCACTGATAATGATTAATATCCCGATGGGGATACCAATTGTGATAACAGAGCCTTCGCTCATTTTCATCGCCAATGTCTGGGGTGAAAACGCGATAACCATAATAAAAGTATAATAAATCACCAACATGATGATTGACAATATCCAAGCAAAACGGCTTCTTTTTGAGACAAGCTCATGATACTTGGGATTATTTTTGATTTTATCCACAAGTTCTTGTTGCATATAATACTCCAGTTGAGATTTAATTTTTAATCAATTAGCAATTAGTATTTAATATCTTATTTAATTGCTGAATCATATCCAAGGTTGAAATGATAAAGTTTTTATCACACAATATCAATCTTTGACTATTTTAAAAGGTAAAAAACGGGAATAT
>QNER01001212.1 GCA_003646175.1 Candidatus Parabeggiatoa sp. nov. 1 | reverse complement strand
TGAGTGGACACAAAAGATGCAGGAAACGTTGATGGCTTTAAAAGAAAAGCAAGCGAAAGCGGCCGAAAAAGCCAAAGCCCAACTAAACGCTAAAACGGAAAATGCGCTCGTTTCCCCCCAAGCAACTGCTCAACCTGTAAAGGAACAGTCATAATGACACGTTGAAGCGGGTGTCAAACCCATTTTACGAATGCTATCCCTCGATGGGATATAGTTTTTCAGTTAGAAACCTTCAAGGTTTTGGAAACCTTGAAGGTTTTGCCCTGTGCAGATAAATAATTTCAGTAGATGTAGGGTGGGCAATGTCCTTTTATTGCCCACCTCAAAGAGTTGGTGGGCAACTTCAATCCGTTGGTAGGCTACAAAAAAACCTTTGACGAAAAAAATGGTATTAATTTGTATTTGATGTTTAACCGCACCGGTGGATTTTTAAAGGAGTACAAGGCGAACCTTGTACTCCTATCTAATCAGTACTCCTTTTAAATAACGCACGCCGTTTTTTCGTACTTCGCTCGCGAAGTCAGTTAGAAACCTTCAAGGTTTTTGCAACGCTTTACGGTTTTTCCCTCGTACCAAGTTCGCAGTGACCCAGAATGATGGGATAGAATGCCGGCGAATGATGGGATAGATCGCCGACGAATGATGGGATAGAACGCCGGCGAATGATGGGATAGAACGCCGACGAATTAGGGGGTCAAATCGCACCGACTGATAGGTATCAATGACCCAACTGATAGGTATCTGTCTATCGAAAATGCCCCATCATCCCCAATCGCCAATTTCCATCGTTTTTTATTTACACCTGTCAGCCAGGGGCAACGCCCCTGGTTAATAGGGGCAACACAACCCAACGCCAAAAACTTGAACATCGAGTAATAGGTCAAAAACTTGACAACCTTTAATAGGTAAAAAAAACTTGACAACTCTAATAAATACTATGAAATAATGCGCACTGATTTTTTTAGGAGTCCAAACGGAAGGAAGGATAAAAACTATTACCTATTACAATTATGACTAATCAATTCAAAGAAGTTTTCATTTCCTACGGCCGCCGCGAAAGCTTAAACTTTGTCGCCCGGCAGCACCAACAATTGAAACTGGCTGGCCATGATATATGGTTTGACAAAGTCAATATCCCGGATGGGGATGACTATCAGCAACGCATTAACCATGGTATAGAATCGGCGCATAACTTCGTGTGCATAATGGCACCGCGTTGTTTGACTTCGCCGTTTTGCCTGGTTGAATTGGAATATGCACGCCTGCTTGGTAAACGGGTTATCCCTATTAACAAAATTGTCATATTCAAAACCGTTTCGCAAGTACTGTCGGATGGCGATCAACAAGTCATGGTCAACTTTTATCGGTTTTTCAATCTGCCGGACCAACATGTTTGCACCATGCAAGATGTGTTAGATCGTTCTCATGCACTGATTGGTAAAACCGATTGGTTGGATGCCAAAGAAAAATTGTCTGATGCTGATTGTCAGGACATCGTTAACTGGGCCCAACCTTATGAAAACAATTGGGCCAAGCATGAAGATATTGATTATCTTAACAATATTGACTTGCCGGTGTTTGGCGAAAGCATTGATGCGCTTGAAGGTGTGGTCGAGCGGCTAACCGCGGTACTTTCGCGGCAAACGGATTATGTGCATATGCACACCGATATTTTGGTCCATGCGCTGCATTGGCAAAACAATCAAAAGGCCACCCAACATTTATTAGTCGGCAAAGAGCGTGCTGCGGCCGAAGAGTGGCTGTTGACCGAATTTCTGGGGGGTAAGCAACCGCCGTGCCAACCCACGGCTTTAGTCTGCGAATATATTTGTGAGGCGCGCAAAAACGCCGAAAACTTGATGACGGATATCTTTATCTGTTATGACGCACAAGATAACAACATTCGCAATTTGGTAATCCAATCGTTGTCGCGTTATGCCAAAACCTGTTGGACGCATGATCGGGATATCCAAAAAGGGGCTGACTATGAGCGTGCGATTCTTGAGGGGATTGAAAACGCGGATAACTTTTTCTATTTCATCTCGCCCCATTCTGTAGTGTCCAAGTATTGCCGGCGCGAGTTAGATCATGCGTTGCAATATAACAAGCGCGTGGTTCCATTATTAATTGCACCTACCGAAAAATCCGCTTTCCCGGACGTATTGCGTGAATTGCAGTATGTGGATTTTACCGATAATACCTGTCAAGCTGATTATGACAGTGACATTGATGATATCCTGAATATCCTACGGCGCGATCATGACTATTATGAACAGCATAAAATTTTATTAGCACGCGCTTTAAAGTGGCAAAACTAAAACCACAAACCGGCTTTTTTGTTGCGCGGCCATAATCTGGAAAATGCGAAAACCTGGCTGCGCCTTTCTGATAAACGCGAACTTAACCCACCGCTCGCGTTGCATAAAGAATTGATCCACGTCAGTGAAGCGGCCAAAGGCCAATTGGGCACCGATATATTTCTGTCCTATTCGCGCACCGATGGCGATTTTGCACGCGAACTGAACACGACCCTGCAAGAAGCTGGTAAAACGACATGGTTTGACCAAGAGAGCATTAGCACCGGTGTTGATTTTGAGAAAGAAATCTTTAAGGGTATTGACAGTGCGGATAACTTCGTGTTTGTGATATCAAAGGATGCGGTGGAGTCGGAATACTGCGAACGCGAAGTCAATTATGCGGCCGACAACAGTAAACGTTTTATTACTGTGTTGCACCGCGCAATCGATCCGACAACCATGCCCGATGCGTTGCGGAAAATTAATTGGATTGATTTTAAGGACATCGCGTTCGATAAATCTTTTCCCGAACTGGTACAAGCGATTGAGTT
>QNER01001211.1 GCA_003646175.1 Candidatus Parabeggiatoa sp. nov. 1 | reverse complement strand
GGAACCCCAACCACCACTGGTGACTTATCAAGCCCGTGCCGAAACGCTTTATTTTGGTAAAGGAAAATCCTTAAGCAGTGGCACATTCCGTTTTGAAAGTCAAGCGCAACACCAGTTTGCTAAACCGTCGGTGGAACATTTTAATATACGGAGCTATAAGAATAATCGGCCATTGCGTGATGAGTGTGTGAAACTGGCAGCGACGGGAGCCATTGTGGTGTCACCCTATCAAACGTCTGAGGTGGGTATAACGGCTTTATGTGATGGTGAAGAGATTCAGAATCCAGAGTGGCCTCGCCAAGATGACTCTATTGCAAAGCAGCCTAACCAAGATGACTCAATTACAAATCCACCACCGCCTAGCCAAGATTACGCGTTTAATTTGAACGGTGAGTTTGCCCCCGGTTCGGCACCCGGTAGTCATTGGTTTACCTTGTATCGAGATCCAACTCGGGCCGATATCCACTTGGATATTGTCCAATCTAGGGAAACCCATCGTATTCATTGGGAACAAACCGCTGAACAACAATTTAGCCCATTTCCTACCCATCGACGGGTGACCGATGGGATACCAGAGGCAAAAGGCCAGTTACTGACTTCTGGGGAATTGGAGTTGCCAGCTTATCCCATCATTGAATTTGACGCGAACACGCCGGCCAGTACGATTTTTGAAATACGGGTGGGTAACACCGGCAAGGCGGGACGCGGTTGGGTCGAAGTCACTCTGGGAATGGCGTTGATATTTGATACCGCGGTGCAAAAGGCCTTAAAGCTCCAAAAAGAATATACGATTAAAGAATCACTTCATGTCATCACAAGCGATTACCAAGGTGTTTTTATAAGCCAGGAAAAGATTACTGTGAAGGAAGGCGAGCCGTTAGAAAAAGTTTTTGTGCAACTTGAGGCAGCCAGTACGATTGAGGATATTGTGGGTGGACGGATTGAGCTTGGTTATGCTCATCTTGAAGCCAAACTCAATATAGAAGTTCAGGATGACGCGGGCCTTCAGCGTCAGCATCAACTGATGATTCGCGCCCCAATTGGATTGGAAAAACTACCACACCCCAATTGGCTCTGTATTGATTTTGGTACCTCAGCCATTGTGGCCGCGATTAGGGATATCGACAACAGGCAGCCCTACTTTTTATCACTTCAGAAATTAGTACCAGAGTCTAATATGGCCCTTAATTTTGAGGATTATGATCTGAATAATACTGAATATGGGACCGATTTTCTGCCTAGTCAAATCATTTGCGATGCCGATTTGCGTCAAGAAGCCACAAAAAATGATCAGATCAGAAAAGGCTATCCAACCTACCAACCGGCTTCGTTAACACCGGGCGATCCCGATTTTATCGGCTTACCCGCCAGTAGCACGATGTTACGCGAGTATCCGGGGCGGATAGTTTATTCACTCAAAAGCTGGTTGGCACAACCGTCACAGAGTATTTTATTGCCGGAGACGGTTGAGTTATTTAAAGAAACAAGCCAAGAAGTTGTTAAAACCAATCAGTTGCCTTTGGAAAAAATAGTCGAATCTGGTTTAGCGGCCTTAGCTGAGGGCTATATTACCGCTTTTGATGTCTTTGCAAAAGGGGGGCAACTGATACTTTCTCACCCGAATACGTTCACGGCCTTTCATAGGAAAAAATTACATGAGATTGCTTGGAAAGCACTCAATCAACGCTTAGGGATTGCGTTGCCAGAGCGGCTTCGTTTAATCAGTGAATCGGATGCGGTGGCTTATCATTATTGTCGGCAACGTATTTTAAACAATCGGCACCGAACCGGTTGGGAACGTCTGTTAGTCTATGATTTTGGGGCCGGGACACTGGATTTGTCGTTGGTACATATCGATTGGAGTGAAGACGGTGTGTATCCAGAACAGTGGCAAGTCGAAAATCGCTTAGGAGTGCCCATTGCTGGCAACCATCTGGATAGTTTGTTGGCACGATTAGTTGATAAGTTGCTGAAAGATGAGGCCGTGTTAAACCCAGCGCGGTTTGAATTTCGCTATCCGGTGGTTGCCAAACAACTAAAAAGCGATGAAAGCACTGAGCATAGTAATGCCATACACCGATTTTGGAAACTTCTCAGGGAAACCAAACATGTTTGGGATGGCAAAGAACCGTTTCGGGTTAGGGTTGGCGGAGCGGGGGCTGAACTTATCTATTACAAGGGGGACAGTGCGTCCAATAGTGAAACCGTGTCAGACAGTGTATCAGACCGTTCTGAAGTGATTGATGATGAACGCCGCATCTTAGATGAAGAACAGGTCAATGAAGATGACCCCTTCATCTTAGATGAAGCGCTTGTCGATCACTCTTCAGAATACCGTTCTGAGGTTGAAAAACCCGTCATAGAGCCTTCGGGTAATAACTTTGACCTAAGTATTCCATCAGCCACGGTACATGATTATCCACCTTTGCAAGAATTCATTGAATTTGTCACCGATACCGTCATAAATGAATTGTTACAAGGTGTAGGAATCAGTGAACAAGAAATTGATACCGTGGTGATTTCTGGGCGAGGCGCATTGTGGGCCGGGTTGCGTGAGCGGGTGTGGGACAAATTCCCAGACTCATGCGACAAACCCGATTTGACGGATGGCAATCAGGTGAAAAGTGCGGTAGTGAGTGGCGCGATTGCTTGGCAGGAATTGGCTCAGATTCAAGAACAACGTGAGCCTAATATAAAACCGCGCTTAGCTATTTTGCGTGAAGGAGACCAGAGTTTGGTGCCTGAAGAAGACTGGGGACAAGGGCCGATTGATTTGAGGGCCAGCAGCACATTCAGTCTAGTTCAAGTTTCTCACCGACATCCTGATAGTAAAGACTTTAATTCGTTG
>QNER01001210.1 GCA_003646175.1 Candidatus Parabeggiatoa sp. nov. 1 | reverse complement strand
CCGGGTGCTGGGAATATACAATATATATATATTGGTGTTTCGGTTTCTGGGCAACGTCAACGCACCCTTTTCAAGGTTTGGCAAACCTCGAAATTCATCAAAACGACCGCCCCGATAGGGCTAATATAACTTGGGCTGTATGATTGTCATCAAAAAGTCCCGATGTTTTTTAAAAACATCACCAAGCACATCACCAAGCGTTTTGTGAAGCGCATAATACTCGCAAAGGAAATTTCAGTCAAGTGAAATTTTTATAATTTTTTATAATTGGTTTTAGGTTGTGTTCACATTTCACAATAAGTCATTGATTTATCATCAAATTCATATTTTTATAACTTATTGATTGAAAAATACCGTGTTTTTGATAAATGTCAACCAAACCTGGAGACTTGTTTGCAAATAAGATATTCGTCAATAGCAAATAATACAAGAATTGCGTTATCTTTCACCAAGCTATAAGTGAAATGCGAAATTTTTGTGGTACCAACTTAAAAAATTTTTATCCGATGAAGTGACATGCTTTTATACGCAAATAGCGAATGTGGATTAAAAAAAATTAGGTTAAATAATAACCCATCAAAATTTATGTTTCACATTGGGCATAAAATCTAGGCGTTTTAAATAACTTATTGAAATATCATATAATAATTTGTAATGTACCGGACAAAAAGTTGTAATAAGTTTATTTTAAAGTATTTTGTAATAAGTATTTTGTGATGCTATCGTTTTTTTTTGCGATAGTATCACTTTTGCTGTTCAATTTCCAAAATAAATTTTGGACTCCTTTACACGGTTCTTGGAGTCCAAAATTTATTTTGGAAATCGCACCCTTGGTATATTCTTTTTTCGCTCTCCATTTTTTTTAGTGATACTATCGCCAAAAAAAGCGATAGCATCACGACTTGAACACTTTTTGTCCTGTACAAAGAATAATTTGATGATGCCCTATTAAGATTTCAATATATTCTGTATTTACGAATACCTGACAATGGATTATTGAGCATTACAAATGACTCATTACCCATCAAAGTTTGGCTTAATCATGTCATGTTTCACCACAAGTTTCGCGCCAAAACTTGATTTTTAATGTGACGTTGTCGAATGAGTTTATGTTATTTTAGGTGGCAAGGGATGCTGTCTCAGCAAGAGATAGCATAAAATGATTAGGGGTAACTACTCAGCCCTGAAAGGGCGCTTTATTAAAGCCCAGGGCAGCGCCCCTCATCGTTATACACAAATATTTAAGTATTTGATTTTAAAGAGATTTATGTGTGGGGGCCGGTAAGGTCTTTTTCTTGCCCACCATTTAAGCTTTTGGTGGGCAAAAAAGGCCTGGGTGGCTACGTTTTGACTGAAAGGGCGCTTTATTAAAGCCCAGGGCTGCGCCCTGGGAACACTTTGGAACCTGCGCCTTTGAAACCAGAATAACAACGAACAAGCCCACCAGGTGCAGAAAGGGCTCTCACATCATAAACACCTGCACCTTTTCAAAGCACAGGCTATAATAATTCGCACACTTCGGTGCTGAATATTGAAATATAATAGCCATTAGACTTCAAACCATTTGCTATTCGTTATCAGCGAATAAGTTAATTACCATTTAATTTTTATCAACGAGATTGAAATGACAGTTCGCACTCGCTTTGCGCCCAGCCCCACGGGAGATTTACATGTCGGTGGTGTCCGCACCGCGTTATTTTCATGGTTGTATGCCCGCAAGCATGGTGGGCAATTTGTGTTACGCATTGAAGATACTGACCGTGAGCGTTCTACAGAAGCCTCCGTTAATGCTATTCTGGATGGCATGGCTTGGCTCGGTTTGCACCCAGACGAAGGGCCATTTTATCAAACCAAACGCTTTGATCGTTATCGTGAGATCATTGAACAATTATTGGCTAAGGATCAGGCCTATTATTGTTACTGTTCCAAAGAGCGTTTGGAAAATCTACGCACCGAGCAGAAGGCGCACAAACAAAAACCCCGTTATGATGGACATTGTCGCCATCTGACGAGCCCCCCGCAAAATGTTAAACCCGTGATTCGCTTTAAAAATCCTGAAGTTGGGGAAGTTGTGGTTCGCGATTTAATCAAGGGAACGGTGATATTTAATAATAGGGAACTTGATGATTTGATTATTGCTCGCGCTGATGGAACACCCATTTATAATTTTACGGTGGTGGTGGATGATTGGGATATGCAGATTACCCATGTTATTCGTGGGGATGACCATTTGAACAATACGCCGCGCCAAATTAATATTTTAGAAGCATTAGGCGCGACAGTGCCACAATACGCTCATGTGCCGATGATTTTAGGTGATGATGGACAACGCTTGTCCAAGCGACATGGTGCCGTCAGTGTAATGAGTTACAAAGAGGATGGCTATTTGCCAGAAGCCCTGCTCAATTATTTAGTGCGGTTGGGATGGTCACACGGTGATCAGGAAATTTTTTCCCGACAAGAGATGATAGATTTATTTGACATCAAAACGGTGCATAGCTCGGCTGCGGCTTTTAACAGTGAAAAATTATTATGGTTAAATCAGCACTATATTAAAACGGGCAACCCTGACGAATTGGCAACTTATTTGCAATTTCAGTGTGATCGATTAGAAATAGATACCACACTGGGGCCCCCGTTGGCTGAAGTTGTCAAAGTGCAAGCCGAGCGAGCCAAAACTTTAACAGAAATGGCACAAAATAGCCGCTATTTTTTTACAGACGCGGTTGAATTTGACGAGAAGGCAGTGCGAAAACACCTCAAGCCGGCTATTCGTGAAGCCCTGACTGAGTTGTGTGAACGGTTAGCGCGTCTTGAACAGTGGAATGCACCTGCGATTCATGCGGTTG
>QNER01001209.1 GCA_003646175.1 Candidatus Parabeggiatoa sp. nov. 1 | reverse complement strand
GGCACCGGAGTTTGCCAATAGACAGAAATATCCGGTTTCAACTCAATAGTTGATTTAAATCCAAATTGGCTAATATCTAAGCCCTTTAAATCTATAGATAGTTCTGGCATGACTTCTAAACGTTCATCTTGAGCTAGCGACACAATGAGCTTACCTTGTGCCCGGCTGTGGTTTATTGAACCCATCTTTAACTTTCCATCATCAATAGTATCATGTTCAAGTTCTATTAATTCACTCATACTCATATTTATACGCCTTTATCAATCATGCGGCATTGATTTGGTTTGTCATCACATAGCCAATAGCCAGTCCATCTTCCAAAGGGTGTATTAGCTAGTTGCTCTCACCTTGTTCTTTGACTTTCTTTCAGCAATACATTAGAGCCAGTTGTCCGATAAAGGTAGATGATTGGACTTGAGTCCATTTTTGATATTGTGAAAGATCACCAAGCTCTTTTGCCACTTCTTTTATTGATAGCCTTCTTAATAATTGTACGGTAATAGGGCGTTTCTCATCCCAAAATATCATTGATTCAAGGAATTCAAGGGCCGGCGCAGATGTGATCATGCGATAAACAAATGTCGCTTCTTCTTCGGTATCGAATGATAAAAAATTAACCGTATCGTCAAATGCGACCGTTTTTCCATCTAATGGCCCGATAATATGGAACACTAACTTTTTATATAACCCTGATATTGCAATTTTCCATTGTTTAAATGAGTAATCCCCTACGCCAAATACTGAAAATTCTGGTTTATTCTTATAAATTGAGCTTCTTCGTTTATCTAAATAATCTCGGTGTTCAATCAAATATTCCCATGTCTTTGGTGCAATTTTCCTAATTTCAGACGTATCTTCTCCAACGGCCTTTTGAGTTATTAATACGACCTTACTATACGATTTAGTTCTTCCATTTCCAATATCAGAACTTTTTAACAAAGGGTAGATGTAATAATCTTCGCATTTTACGGTTTCACCAAGCCCATTTTTGTATCCACCATTAAGTGGCTCTAGCTCCATAACCTTTGAGCAGTCATGTTTTATACCAGAACGCCAAATGTATCTTGGTTCTTGCCCTCTCAAATGTCTCCACTTCTTGTAATTATTAACGTCGCTTACAATATAACCGTCTCTCTCGCCAATCATGTGTGAAGATTGTAATGACTCTAATGATTCATAAACTTCACAATCAGCATTTCCGGTGTCTGTTGTCAAGACAAAAAGACAGGCATTTACCGAGGCATCAAAGTGTGCTTTAGCATCAATCAGATAGATCTGTCCGAAAAAGCAGTGTTCTGTATTTTGCCTGATTTGCCGCATAACTTTGCGAGCAACGGCATACTTACATAGGGATGCTATAGCACCTTCGCGCTTTGAAAGCCAATTAACTTGCTGCAAGAGTATCCATTCTGATATATCAAAATTTCCAGAACCCGTGATAGCCTCAATGCCCTTTCGATTTTGAAAGTTGGATTTTTCTGGGAGGTTTTTGCTATTCAGAATACTCAGCTCACTACTTGTGACCCAGGGAGGATTACCTATGACAAGAATATAGCCTTGCAATTTAGAGATTGTTTTATCCCAATCAGTGTTAAAAAAGTCAGCCTCCTTAACGATCACACGATTTGTAGCGGAAATTTCCTCCAATGAGCGTTTAGCATCGTTAACATACGATGGATTAATTTCAAAACCTAAAATATTAGCATTCTCAAACCCTTCATACGAAGCACGAACGAACGTCCCTTTTCCGCAAGTTGGCTCAATAATCACATTAGGACTAATATCGTGATTTCGTTTTAGAACCGTCACCACCTTTCTTGCAAGATCAATAGGAGTCTGAAAATCACCAAATTGCCGTTTGTCTATTAATTTGTTAGCCACTTTTCATCGAACCCTTGATATACCTGATACTATTCCAGCTTTCTGGATCACTCGACTATACTGAAGTCTCCATTGAAGGGCATTTGATATGGTTAAATAGCCTTGATTTGGTGGTGTTTCCAAAATTCTGTCAGCCAGTTGTTCAGCACCTATTTCATCTACAGGCAAATTCCTTTCAATGATAAAAGCAATAATATCATCTTTATTCCCATCTCTTTTCAGTATTTCTAGCAACCCTTTGGTTGTTTGGAAGTCCGCTGTGCGTTCTTTTGCAACAAAAATCGTGTGTTGCATGTTTAACCTACCCGTTCTATTTTCGTCATCATCAGTTTTCTCATATACAAACACAAGCAAATGATAGCCAAGGCCAAATATTTTCTGAGATGCAGACTTGAACGGGCATGATGATTGAGGTTGTTTAATGCTTGTTACTTTTATATCAACCCCGAGGCTAGGAAGATCAATTCCAGAGGCGGAATTACCTTGTTCATATTCATATATGCCTGAAAGGTAGGCTGTCAATTTATGTTCAAGATATGTTCCTACCGCTTTTCCATCAGTCACGCCATAGAGAGAAGGCTCATCATATGAAGTTTCGATTTCAGCAAATGTTGATGCTTCTTCTTGCAAAATTTCGATTGTTAACTTTGGTTTCATGTCTCTCCAACATTCTTCAATTTTCGTGAGATTTTTCGTCCAAGCATTTACGAAAATGCAAAATTCCCCAATTGAGGTATCTCTTTTCTCCGGCCTCTACCCAATATTTCAAGCCACGTTTCTGATGTTCAATGTAGTCTTTACCACAAGCTTTGAGGAAGGCTTCATACTGAGTGTTTATCTCCAAAAGAAGACGCGCATAATGCTTGGTTAATTGTTCTGTCAGTTCAATCACTTGAACTTCTTCAAACCCCAAAGTCGTTGCAGCATTTCGGTAAAAATCAAAAGACGATAGCGAATCTAAATGAATCCTC
>QNER01001208.1 GCA_003646175.1 Candidatus Parabeggiatoa sp. nov. 1 | reverse complement strand
TTCTTAATACGATTGACACTTGCGCTATCGGATTATCAATCGTGAGAGTTACCCAATCCAGTAATAATGATGATACATGCGCTCTGCTCATGCTGACTTGTTGAACAAAGTCAATGAGAGTGGCGACTACACGGCGGAAATAGCCGACGGGTTTAAAGCCGCTTTGGAAGATTTTAAGGCTAATCATACTTGGTAAGTGAAAAACCTGTCAGGTTTTGAAAACTTGACAGGTTTTTTTATATCGAGACAGAAACATCTATTTGTGGTGGGTACAGCAAAGCTGTGCCCGCCTAGTACTTACTTGGATTACAAGGATATAGTCGCATGTTTATTGAAATTTTATCACATGAAGGTGTGTGGATGAGGGAAGACTCTACCCAAGAGGACGGAAATTGGGAACATCGGGAAAGTTACCGGTTAAATTTTGGCGGAAGTTGGGAACATCGGGAAGGTTACCGGTTAAATTTGAATTTTGTAAAGACAGTCGAGTTTAAAAAATGTGAAATGTTTGAAAACGATGGAAAACTTTATAGTAATGATAATTACAAAGAAAAGAGGGCAATAACTGTCAATATAATCTCTTTTGGGATTACTAGTGGTAATGACTTGAAATGGGGGTGTGAGTATATTTCATTATGTTTTAGTAAAGAAGGTGAAGGAGAATTTCAAAGAATAAGAAGAATTATAGATGAAAATACCTTTAAGTAATTTAATTTATCGTTCCGTTGCTCAGCAACGGAAAGCATTCCCTAACGCGAAACCAAGTGTTCGCTCATTGTGTGTTGGCACTATGGTACAGTACAACGTCTTTACGAAATCAACGGATTTTTCAATTAACCTATTGATATGAACCCTCTCATTCAACCGCTTACGATAATTCTATCTCAAAGAATCCATCATGATCCCATGCCTCTTGCTGGTTATTTTCAACAATCAATGTGCTTAATGAAGATAAAGTCATGACGTTATTAAAATATACTTATTGGCAAGATGATGATATGTGGCTTGGGTATCTTGAAGAATATCCTGACTATATGACGCAGGGAGAAACGATGGCAGAACTTCAAGAAAACCTCCGTGATATATATCAAGAACTTGTGAGTGGCACTATTCCGTCAGTGCGACATACTGCTGAGTTGGCTGTGGCATGAAAAGACATGACTTAGTTTCAAAACTGGAGAAAATGGGTTGTATCTTATTACGTCATGGTGGAAAACATGATTGGTATCACAATCCGATTACAAAAGCTTCTCAATCGATTCCACGTCATCGTGAAATCAAAGAGTATCTTGCCAGAAATATAATTAAAAAATTGAGTTGAAGCCTAACAAACCCCTCCAGCGGACGTGCGTAAACTTGTGCGGCTGATAAAAACGACTCTTGGATGTGGTATCCGACTTAATCTCGATCATACTTTCAAGGGATTTGTTGATTAATTATGAGTCATATCATTGAAGTGGTTTTTGAAGATGTGTTTGTCGATTCCGTTGGTACGCTTCTCAAGGAATTGTGCAAAGCCGGAAAACCAATCACCAATTATTCTTTAAGTGCCGATTGGGAAATAGAAGCAGAGATAGATTGGCAATCAGCAGAATCAATCACTCAGTGCCTAAAAACATGCACAAACTGTTGGTCTTTTTTTATTAACTTGAGTGAGCTAAATATCATCAAACATCTAAGCATTAAAAATTGTAGCATTCAGGTTCTTCAATATGATTTAAAAAAATATGATGTCAACCTCAATTTTAAATGGGAAGATATCCGTCTGCGCGATTCAACAGATTTTGTTGAAACCCTTATGAAATTTTCCAGAAATATGGCTTTTAAGTATGGCATTATGCCATAGGTGTTCGGGATCATTGTAAATGACTTATTATTTAATTAAAATGATTTAGGATGAATTTCTTTTGACAACGTTAACTTGAACGGCAATAATAATTCACCATTAATTCATTCACCATTCATCATTCACCATTAATCATTCACCATTCACCATTCACCATTCATCATTCACCAAATGCTTATGAAAAAAGCTCTGTGGGAACGAAGAAAAGAGGTATTACAATGGACTACTCAACAGTTTCTGAATTGACTGTAAAAGAACTACGAGATTTGATAAGAACCGAGGTTGAACAAACCGTTTTAGAAATGCTTGGTGATCCTGATGAAGGTTTAGAATTACGTGAGGACATCAAAAGTAGACTAAAACGTTCATTAACTCACAAAAAAACCGATGAAAAAACTATTAATGCTCAGGAAGTGGCGACTAAACTTGGATTAGAGTGGTAGTATGTATGTACGAAGTTACATTGATAGAAGAGGCAGAGTTTGATTTAACCCAATTAAGTAAACCTATAGCTCAGCGCATTCTCAAAAAGCTCCATTGGTTGGCAGACAATTTCAATATTGTTCTACCTGAACCACTGAAGGGTCAGTGGCAAGGACTGTACAAGTTACGCGTAGGCGATTATCGAGTTATTTATGATTTCTGCGAGGATGAAAAGATAATAACTGTCTATGTTATTAAACATCGTCGAGAGGTTTATAAAACGAAGTAAGTAGTTAGGAGCGTATTTCGGTTTTTCCGCTATTTATATACATGAGTACAACTTCTTTAGAAATAAACGGATGGTTCTATTTCTCTTTCAAATAATCATAAAATTTGACAATTCGTTAATTTCGTCTGTCGCTGTACTGGTTACTAAAGGTATGAGCGGGAAAATAGCAATGTACCCTAGTACAGCAAACACTAAGTTCGTATAACATTAGAGTTGTCCGGAAATAAGCCTGACGCTGCTTTGCCCCTGAAAGGGGCTGACATACTAGCCTAGGGCAACGCCCTAGGATATCATTC
>QNER01001207.1 GCA_003646175.1 Candidatus Parabeggiatoa sp. nov. 1 | reverse complement strand
CTTTTAAATCAATCAGTTAAAAAAACCTTGACTGACTCATTCCACTCTATGGCCCACAATTAAAGGGTTATTAACCTATTAATCTTAAGGGTTTAATACTCAAAACGTTTTGGGCACGTCAAATCCCAAACCAAATGCGCCCCTAAAGCGTCAGGGAGGTGCGATTCTTGTGAGCTATTGGTTTCTCTGTGGGAGCGAAGTATCCTTCGTTCAGTGGCAGGGCCACCTCCGAAAGAATCGCTTAACGAAATACCCTTGCCCTTTAGTCCCTTTCACCCGGCAGCCGGGCTGAGCAAAGCGCACCCACGCGAAGCTCGCTAAACCCACCGCAACCTTATGATTAATAAAATGATTATCGTGCCAATTGAGAAATGGTGGTAACAGCGAAACCCACCCTACGTTCGGGTTAGAGAGAGCGCAATAATTGATAACACAAGATAAACAACGGCTAATCCTATTGTATGAAATGTGTGATTACTCATACCTTTTATCTTTAGTTTGTAAATTCACAAAATTTTTAAAGACTTTCTAATATATCCAAAAACACTTTCAAACTTGCTAAATGTCCGGTATTCATACATCGTTCTTTTAGTGCTTCCAAATACTTTTTTTCACCTACATATTTAGGATCGTTTTTCTTATAACTGAGACCATATTCTTTAAGAAGTTCTGCTAAATACTTGCTATGAAATCTTGCTTTCCTTGAAAAAGAATGATTGGGTGGACAGCACAACATTAATTCTGGATCATCAATTAAGACATTGTAAAATGCTTGAAAATCGGCTAATTTTGACGAATTATGAAGACGAGTAGATTCATTAGGTAAACGTGCATTACCTAACGCCCATGTTTCTATACAACAATGCTGAATGATTATGTGAAATTCTGTGTTTATAGAACTGTCAATACCAACTTGGCTTTTAGCTATATTCAGCTGAGTCTCAATTTCATTAAAGCGTTCCTGATATCCAAATTCTTCCGAATCGACACAAATAAAAAAATGATCTATATGACCATAAGTTTTTATATCGTTTAAACAGGCCTCCAATCGTGAAAATGCATTATTTGCACGAGATCGACATACCCTATTTGGCATGCCGTAACCTGCGACTATTCGACAACAGTTTATCGTCATATCCTCAGGTTTTGTCACAAAGTTCAATTGAGGAAATAAATATTTAAGCCATTTTGAATAAATGTTGACTTCTGTTTTTTCTCCTTCCACCAAAAAATTCATGAAATACCCTCCCCGTACTCAGCTAAATTAATTAACTGAGTAAATTTATCAAGACTCGAAGCCGTGTCTAGTTCAGGAATATCAGTCGCTTTGGTGACTTTGACGTTACTGTCATGTCTGTTCACTATCTGCCATTTCTTCCAAGGCATATTATGGATAATGTAAGGATGATGACTGGTTAAAATAAACTGTAGTTCAATTACTTTGTCTAAAATAAAGTCTGTTAGTTCCGGCATACAATTAATGCCTAAACTATTTTCAAATTCATCAATAACAATGATAGAGCTAGCGGGTGCCGTTGATACCTCAATTAAGTGTACCAAGGTACGAAACATGCCCGATGAGATTTTTGGCTGTAATATCCAATTATCCGACACACTTTCTTTTATAGCTAATGAAAATTTATAGCCTCCCGACTTATTAGCCTTGACATCAATTTTGATGTCATTAACTTTAGGAAACATCTCAAAATAATATTCTTTAACCTCATCAAAATCGTCAGTAAAAAATTTTTGAAGGAGATAACCTTTAATAACTGCTGGTGTATTGATAGAGGTATTCTCAAAAAAAGCTTGTAAAGTATTGCCCTGATCCATTGTAATTTCTTCAGGATCATTTGACATACCAACATCTACGTGCTGATGTGTTTCGCTAAAGAGAAATCTTCTAAAAGCCTTATAAACCGGGGCAATATAATCCTCTTCTGATAACAATGTGATGGCACTCTCGGTTTTCTTCAATTTATGAAGTTTGTTTCCACGTAGACGAGGATAATCCCCATTTTCAGGACGGACTAAAAGTTCTGTGGGCTTATGATTCTCTATTAGAACTAACCTTTCATAGAGAATTTCTGAGGATTTTGATTCTTGTAGCACATCTTCATCCATTAAAGCACTTTTGAGTTCCCATTCATATTCTTGTCCTAAATGGGTAAAGCTAATTTTCCAGTCTATCCCATCTAAGCGATAGTCATTATCTCTGGCAACATCACATACTAAATTTAGTGCTTTGAGAATTCTCGTTTTTCCTACCCCAGATATGCCAACCAATAAATTGAGATCATTAAAGAATGTTTCTTTGAGATGCCAATTTTCTTTGTGATTATCAAATCTGAAACTTTTAATTTTCATAACTCAGCCAGCGTAGGGTGTATAAGCGATAGCGTCATACACCAATTCGTTATACTCGATAATCAAGTTTTTGAGGGTTAGTGCAAGATATCGCCTAGGGATAAATCCTTAAGAATAAAGCTCAAGTCTGCTAAAGCAGACTACCTCCCCCAACATGTGTGCGATTGCCCTGAGACGTACTTGAGCTTTGAGCCATGAGCCCCCACTGCTGACGGCAGTGGGAAAACTTGATCATCGAGTTATAATTAAACAAAATTAAAATGCAAGGTGGATGACGCTTCGTTCCTCATCCACCCTACAATACGTTGCAACTAAACAATGTTCCGCTGAGCAAACGACATACTCCGGAATTCCTTTTTATACTTAAGGGCTTTTTGAGGGCCATGTTGTAAAATTGATTAGATTAATTTTACTGATGGCCCCGTTTTCAAAAGCAGTAGGACAAGTAGGACACACCCTGATTTATTGGTTTCTCTGTGTACGTTTT
>QNER01001206.1 GCA_003646175.1 Candidatus Parabeggiatoa sp. nov. 1 | reverse complement strand
GTAAAAGGTGGCGTGGCTAAACTTGCAACGCTGGCAAGAATGTCGGGGGTGCGTTCTAAACTCAACTGCAATTGTGCTTGGTTTTTTTTCAATTTCTGAGCGGCCTGCTGTGCCGGACGATAATCGGCAACGGCCGCGGTTGCAATAAAAATATCCGCTGCCGATACCCGCGCCATCACCGCTTCAAACATATCTTGCGCACTGTAAACGGAAATGATTTGTCCCCCGGCGGGGGGCGATAGCGAAACCGGGCCGCTCACCAGTGTCACTTCTGCGCCTTTAGCCGCAGCAGCCTCGACGATAGCATAACCCATCCGTCCAGAGCTACGATTACTAATAAAGCGTACTGGATCAATATCTTCACGAGTGGGCCCTGCCGTGACTAAGATTTTTTTCGCCTGCAATGCGCCAGATTGAAAAATATTTTGCAAACATTGCACTAATTCCAGTGGTTCAAGCATACGCCCAGCTCCAGTTTCACCACACGCTTGCGAACCTATCGCTGGACCGAATAGTTTTACCCCACGTTGCTGTAATTGTTGGCAATTTTGCTGAGTAATGGGGGCTTGCCACATTTGCTGATTCATCGCCGGCGCGACAGTTATTGGAGCCGCAGTGGCTAAACAAACCGTGCTCAATAGATCATTCGCATGTCCATAAGCTAATTTCACTAAAAAATCGGCTGTCGCCGGCGCAATTAATATCACATCTGCCCAACGCGCCAATTCAATATGTCCCATTGCAGCTTCAGCCTTTGTATCTAATAAATCAGTACTGACAGGTTGCCCTGAGACGGCCTGCAAAGTGAGCGGTGTGATAAATTGGGTGGCGGCCGCTGTCATAACAACCCGCACTTGTGCCCCTTGCTCACGTAAACGTCGCACCAAATCAGCACTTTTATAGGCCGCAATGCCCCCGGTGATGCCAAGTAAAATATGTCTATTGGTTAAAGTATTCATTTAAGCTGTTTTACAGTTAGAAACCTTCAAGGTTTTGGAAACCTTGAAGGTTTTGCCCTAAATTGACAGTTAGAAACCTTCAAGGTTTTGGAAACCTTGAAGGTTTTGCCCTAAATTGACAGTTAGAAACCTTCAAGGTTTTTGCAACGCTTTACGGTTTTGCCCTAAATAACACCCCTTGAAACTTTGCGCCTTTGCGTGATATAAAAGTTTTCACAATTGACAATTATCTATTGACAGCCTTCTTCCTTGGGCAAGGGTTTTTGTTTAGGCACCGCTGAGTGCTTGCACTCGCCGCAGCCGCAATTCTTCCCCAATTGCGGCCCTCTGAAATCCATCAGCTATCACAGCGGCCACCTCCACTTGACCAGCAACCTCAAAAGCACGACGAAATTGCGCTGCTTGAGGATAAGGTTGCTCAGCAAAACCGCTGCGTCCACGGGAATCGGCTTCAGCGGCCAGTAAAAATTGCTCAAACCGTTCGGGGCGGCGAAAAGCATCCAAGCCTTGCAAAGTATTCAGCAAGGTTTCGGGAGAAAGTTCTGCAACCCGGTGGCAATGGGTGTGGTAACGTGCTACTAACACGGCTAAATCACGATGCTGACTAGGTACACGGTAGCGTTGACATAAGGCCTCTATCAGTTCAACCCCACGTTCTTCATGGCCGGCGTGTTTGGGCCATTCGGAAGAAAGCGTTGTGCCTTTGCCTAAATCATGGGTTAGCACTGCAAATAGCACTTGAGTATCGCTGGTTATCTGCCGCGCTTGTTGTAAACACAGCATGACATGCACCCCGGTATCAATTTCGGGATGATATTCGGCCGATTGCGGCACCCCAAATAAACGGTCAATCTCCGGGAAAATGCGCGCCAATGCACCGCAATGCCGCAAAACTTCAACAAATTGATGAGGTTGCGGTTCGCCTAGAGCCAGCACCATTTCTTGCCACACCCGTTCCGCCACTAACGCATCCACTTCGCCATTGTTGGCCATTTCCTTCATCAAAGCCATGGTTTCATCAGCAATGCGAAAACCAAACCGGGCTGCAAACCGCGCCACCCGCAAAATTCGCACCGGATCTTCGACAAAGGCGGGCGAAACATGCCGCAAAATCCCGGCCCGCAAATCTGTTAAACCATTAAATGGATCAATCAATTGCCCATCGCTATCTATCGCCATCGCATTAATGGTCAAATCGCGCCGCAGCAAATCCTCTTTTAAAGTCACATCCGGCGCGGCATAGACGCTAAAACCGGTATAACCGGGTTTGGTTTTACGTTCGGTGCGAGCCAGCGCGTATTCTTCATGCGTGGTGGGGTGCAAAAAAACCGGAAAATCGCGCCCGACTGGTGTATAGCCAAGTTCTAACAACATTTCAGGCGTTGCGCCAACCACCGCCCAATCTTTATCTTTATTCGGACGTTCAAGGTATTTGTCACGCACGGCGCCGCCAACTTGATATATTTTCATTTTTAGTGGTTATACTTTGTTCCTTTGAAAAGGGTGAAAATGAAATAAGAAGGGTAGTAGTGCAATGTGGGTGATGGAGATAGTTCCAGGGGCGTTGCCCCTGGCTGAATGGAGTTAGCAACCCCGTCCGCAACGTATCGTGCCATTAGGCTATAACCAACGTTCCAACCCGTAAGTATGTTTTCAGGCTAAAGTTTCGCTCGCGAAACTTGGCACCCTTCATTTATCTCGACAAGGGCAACCACAAGGGATTGCCCCTACCATAGAAAATGGGCATGTAGGGGCAATCCTTTATGGTTGCCCCCAACATTTTTGAAGGCTGCCCGAAACTTTAGCCTTTCAGGCAAATGTTTTTGCGTGCAAAAACTTTTGCCTGAAAATGTGAATAGCCCCAGGTGAAACCTGCTACTCTATGCACATAACTTTTAAG
>QNER01001205.1 GCA_003646175.1 Candidatus Parabeggiatoa sp. nov. 1 | reverse complement strand
CCATAAAGAATTGCCCTTACATTGTAGGGGCAATCCCTTGTGGTTGCCCTTTCATTTAACGGCCATCAAAAAATCTTAAATCGAGAATAGCGAATAAGCCACAATGGCCTTCGCATTTCATTTAACGGCCATGAATAATTCTAAAATCGAGAATAGCGAATAACCAACCATGGCCTTCGCATTTCATTTAACGGCCATCAAAAAATCTTAAATCGAGAATAGCGAATAACCAACCATGGCCTTCGCATTTCATTTAAAAACTCTTATGACGCACAACGCTTCAAAATGAGTCGGCCCAGGGGCAATCCCTTGTGGTTGCCCTAGTTGTATTATGCACGTTCCTAATTAATAATAAATAAATTGGTAAAATGCCCAAAATAAAATGATAAATTTTAATAAAAACCAGAATTTAATAAACCATTCCCTTTCCCTATTGATATGAACCATTCTTAATGAACCATTGACATTTAAAATGAGCCAAAGCAAAAGGCTCAATAGAAAATAAAATGAACAGTCAATAGTTTTTCAGCTTTTAATTGTGCTTTGAGCAGTCGTCATTCTGCCAAAATTATTGTCATACCAATGACTTCGCAAGAGGTAGTCCCTACAAGCCAATGTATTAAAAATCAGTAAGTTATACTTACCACTGTCATAAATTGATTTTGTTTGTGCATAAAATAACTCAAAAAATTGTAACTACTCAGCCCTGAAAGGGCGCTTTATTAAAGCCCAGGGCAACGCCCTGGGAAATTACCACTGTCATAAATTGATTTTGTGTGTGCATAAAATAACTCAAAAAATTATAACGACTCAGCCCTTTCTGGGCACTTTATTAAAGCCCAGGGCAACGCCCTGGGAAATTACCACTGTCATAAATTGATTTTTTTGTGCATAAAAATAACTCAAAAAATTATAACGACTCAGCCCTTTCTGGGCGCTTTATTAAAGCCCAGGGCAACGCCCTGGGAACTTGCGTGGAACCAGAATAACAACGAACAAGCCCTGAAGGGGCTCGTTAAAATTTATTTATTTTAATGCGCCCTTTCAGCACCTGGGGCGTTGCCCCAGCTATAATAATAAGCACACTTCGGTGCTGAGTAGTTACAAAAAAGCCCCGCCTGTTAGTATCCAATAACTGAACGCCGTTCAGTTTTCAATAGTGGGATTTTTTTGATATTAAATAGTTATTGAGTGATTTTAACTCACCGGTTTAAACGCATAGTAGGGCAAAACCTTCAAGGTTTCCAAAACCTTGAAGGTTTCTAACTGAAATTATTTATCGATCAAACGATAGAAAAGTTGTAACAGCTCAGCACCGAAGGTGCGAATTATTATAGCCTGGGGCAACGCCCCAGGTGCTGAAAGGCGCAAGTTCCTAGGGCGCAAGTTCCTAGGGCGCTGCCCTAGGCTTTAATAAAGCGCCCTTTCAGGGCTGAGTAGTTACGAAAAGTTTTTTGTTCCCGCTAAAAACCTTAGAATTCAGTCCAACCTTGAAGGTTTTGCACACAAGTTGCATCGCCTCATCAAAAACATCCGCATGCCTCGCATCAACTTTCCTCAATGGCAAAATGGTTGTATCCTTAATCTCTGAATCAACCTCTTTAAAAATTCGCACAGTTTGAGCAAAAATGGCTGGGGGAGCAAACGCGATTCTCTAAAGCCCGAATATTTCACAAACCACTTGAAATAGCTGCAAAAAAGGTTGGGGAAATCATTTTTGCTATGAGAACCAAGTATATTCGGTTGAGTCAGCAGCGATCATCCACGTTAGGAAATGTGCTTGAACAGATTGAAATTATCCGTTTTTGTATTGCCCGAAAAGGGTTGAAGCGGTGGTGTCGCTTTTTCCGGTATGCCTAAATAAAATTTTAGGATATCCAATTCTGTTAGGATAGGCTTCTGCTTGTTCATAGAGAACTTGAGGTATAACCTTTTTGAGGGGAACTCGTGAGGGCACGGCAATCACGGCTAACCCGCCCGTATTTTTCCGCAGAATATTAAGTTTGAACAAAATTTCATAACTTAAAGCCCAAGTGTGACATGGCATGAGTTGCGCTTTGGTTTCTTGAGTTTGGATTTCTTGATGCATAATATTTTGAAATACCAAAACATACATGTCATCGAATATAACAACAACCGCCACAAGGGCGGCTATTGGCGTGAAATAAAACAGTAATAGCAGCCTGTCGGAAAATACCACTAAGTTATTGTTTTGTATAACATTTATTATTATAAAAGCTTTAATAATCAATGAATTAATTGATTAATCTGACAGGCTGATAGGTACAAAAAAATAAAAACGGTGGGCTATATTTCATAACGGATTTCATTTTTGACAAAAACTTGTGCCTTAAACGGATAACTGAATAAAAATTGGTCAAAAATTTGCTTCCCATGATAAAGCGCATCACTGAATGCGCCGTGCCGTACAAACGGCGATTATACGATGGGGGAGTACATGCAAGATATTATGGCGATATCTTCGCCAAAAATTAATTTAATATTTAATTAATAAAAATTATGGCTATTGGTTTAACTGATTGAAAATTAATGAAACTGAGATTTCTTTAGTCAGAACACTAAAAATATAAGTGTTTGAATTTGAAGGAACAAATGAAGTAAGCCTTATTATATACGCAATGCTCAAATTTTTTACTAACAAATTGATTTATAAGGGTGTTATCTAAATAATTTTTATCTCACTCCAACAATCGCTTAAGTTGAAAAGGCGTCACCCTTACCACCTATCAGTTTAGTTGAGTTCGACTACTTGACGGAATACTTTGATTTAAGGATTTTCAGAATAAAACTGAATTTTCAGAATAAAACATTTTAGTTTTTATGGAATTAAACCGGCGAT
>QNER01001204.1 GCA_003646175.1 Candidatus Parabeggiatoa sp. nov. 1 | reverse complement strand
GTAAAAACGCAATAACCCCACCAATTTCTTCGACTTCTGCAATTGAACCGCGCTGATAGTTCGCTGTCACGACAATGGTGGCAACCGATATATTTTCCGCTTTTAGCGTTCTGAGAACCTGATAACCATCGACTTCTGGCATATTTAAATCCAACAGCATCAAATCAATATTTTTGGAACGACAGATATCGAGTGTTTTCTTACCCTCGCCGGCTTCGCTCACGTCTATATCCGGGATAAACGAGGAAACAATTTTCTTGATTTTATTTCTCGACATTTTGGAATCGTCAGCAATTAAAAGAGAAAATGGCATTTAATGCAGCTCCTGTTTGTTGAAGTTCTGATAACTGGTAACTGATAACCGAATCACGGTTCAAGCAATTTTTTAACACCGCGACGAAAATTCGCTAACCCAATGCCATCCAACAAGAGTACCACATATCCTTTGATGGCATTTTCGCCCGTCATAAAATCCACAAACAAAATCATCACCGGATCATCAGCCTTAATTTCGCCGGCTTCGCTATTTTCCTGAGTAGAGAATAACTTATCCAACAACTGGTGGCAATTGCCACTGAGGAATTTGGGTAAGCTGCTGCGCACATCCATATCAAGCATCTCAGTGAAGCTTGCCAAAATCGCATTCAAAATAATATTACCGACTTCAACCATACTATCTTGTTCAAAATCCGTCAAGGAATCCAATGGTACATCCTCTTGGAGCAATATCCTGACTAATTCCAAACTTTGTTCTTCCTGAAAAAACCATACCGCTGTCCCGTCCAAAGTTCCTCTAAAAGATTGTTGAATCGCGCTAATTCTATCACTGGAATGTTTTTGAATGTAATTAGGCGCTTGTTCACGCTCAATCAATACCAAATGGGGAACCGAAAGCAGCACTCGTTCTTCCACCATTTTACTGAGAGAATCCGCGGCATTTCCAACACTGATATTAAAGAGTTCAGTGATGGCATCGTGCTCGTCATCGGAGAATTTAATCATAACGGTTTGGTTCCAAAGGCGAAAACCTAATGAAAATTGTGAATTGTGAATTGTGAATTGTGAATTGTGAATTGTTAACGAAAACACTATTTAATACTGATTGCTTATATTAGAAAAAGTAATCATAGCGTAATGAAAATAGGATCATAGAAGGTGCCTTCTGAACCTCTTTTTCACCACCCCAGCGAAAACCCATTGTCGAATTTTATCGCTCTGGAGTCCAAACTTTAGTTTGGATTGCCCAAACTAAAGTTTGGACTCCAAAATTTGAACACTGTTCAAATACTTACTTGAAAACATAGGTTAAGGCCGTTATTATATTATTAGTCTATTATATATTTGAAAACATAACCATGAAAAAACCAGAATTACTGTCACCAGCCGGCACGCTTAAAAACATGCGCTACGCTTTTGCCTACGGTGCAGATGCGGTGTATGCTGGGCAACCGCGTTACAGTCTACGGGTGCGTCACAATGATTTTAATCAACTTACTCATTTAGAAATAGGCATCCAAGAGGCTCATGCTCAACGCAAGAAATTTTATCTCACTTGCAACATTTTGCCCCATAATACGAAATTAAAAACTTTTATCGCTGATCTAACCCCTATCATTGAAATGCGGCCTGACGCGCTGATTATGGCTGATCCAGGTTTAATTATGATGGTGCGGGAACGTTGGCCGACAATGGCTATTCATTTATCGGTGCAAGCCAATACGATAAATTATGCCACCGTGAAATTTTGGCAACACCTCGGCTTAACGCGCATTATCCTCTCTCGTGAATTGTCATTGGATGAAATTGCCGAAATCCGTCAAGCCTGCCCTGATATAGAATTAGAAGTATTTATACATGGGGCTTTATGTATTGCTTATTCGGGACGTTGTTTGCTGTCTGGCTATATCAATCATCGTGATGCTAACCAAGGTGCTTGCACCAATGCTTGTCGTTGGAATTATAACGTGCATGAAGCTAAAGAAGATGATTCAGGCGTGTATTTATTAGAAGAAAAACAACGCCCTGGTAAATATATGCCTATCTTTGAAGATGAGCATGGCACTTATATTATGAATTCCAAAGATTTACGCGCTGTTCAATTGATGGATCGTTTAATGGAAGTTGGGATAGATTCTGTCAAAATTGAAGGACGGACGAAATCTCATTATTATACGGCGCGAACCACGCAAGTTTACCGGCAAGCAATTGATGACACTGCGGCTGGTAAACCATTTGATCTCAAATTGATGGCAGAATTAGATAAGTTAGCCAACCGCGGTTACACCGAAGGCTTTTATCGTCGCCATGTACCTTCTGAATCTCAAAACTATCTCTTCGGCAGTGCCAATAATCGTCAACAATTTGTGGGAGAGATTTTGGGTTATGACAAAGAAACGGGGCTCTTAGAAATTGAGGTCAAAAATCGTTTTAGTATTGGAGATCATTTAGAATTGATGCGCCCTGAAGGCAACTTGTGCTTTACCTTAGAACTTATGGAAAATCAACAAGGTGAAGGTATGTCGGTTGCGCCGGGTTCGGGATATATTGTGCGTATTCGCGCCCCGGTGCAAGAGGATGTGCCGTGTGGGTTACTACTTAAAGAGGTGGGAATGGTTGATTAAGAATAATTCGGTGCGAGCGCATTCTCATTTTCAGGGTGATTCGTTATTCGCGAATACAAAATTTTTTAGAGGCCGTCATTCTAAATGAGCCAGAGCAATGTCGGGCTGATTTGTTCTTCGTAACGACTCAGCCCTGAAAGGGCGTTTTATTAAAGCCTAGGGCAGCGCCCTAGGAACTTGCGCCCTAGAATCGTAACGACTCAGCCCTGAAAGGGCGTTTTATTAAAGCCTAGGGCAGCG
>QNER01001203.1 GCA_003646175.1 Candidatus Parabeggiatoa sp. nov. 1 | reverse complement strand
CATTGGAAAACCACCATTGATAATCAAACAGAGGATTTGAAGAAGGCTAGTATGCGTGAGCAAATTGCTGAACATAAACGGCGGCATCTTGGCAATGCCCGCAGGATAGAGCGGTCAATCCACAGGATACCAAGAAGAAAGCCGCCAAGAAACAATCAGTGAAGTTCGTGGATGTGGTCACTGGGCAGGAGAGCATCCCTGACTCCAGTACAGAAGGTGGGTCAGATCCAGATAGTGATTCTAACAATAGCTACAACAACTGTGATAGTAACATTAACGTTAGCGCTAAACATAGTAAGGTTAAAGTAAAACATTTTCAATCCGGCGTTAATGCAAAGGGTTCAGATGTGGTGAAAAATCCCCAGATCTGGGCTCACTCGGCTTTGTCCGAGGATCATACAGTTGAAAACGGGACCACATTTGCTCAGTTAGACTTTAGGTTATTTGTGGCCGGTGAGTTAGAGATTATTCTCGAAGCTGAACTGCCACAACTGGAGCGAAGGGGCCGTTTAATACTCCTTAGAAAAATGTGTTATTTATTTGGCACATACGATTGGAATGTTGTGTTAAACGTTTACGGCACGGTACTGAGGAAAATTGAGAAAGGCAAAGCGACCTGGTGCTCAGATTTTGATAGCACTATTTATATGATCCTGATGACCGGGGGTAATAAATCCAGGACGACGCCTCTCTCAAATGGTCCAAAAACCGGCAGTTACTCCAAAAAGGGGGTCACTACCGGGAGCCTAGTTGCTGGGAAAAAGAGTTATCATGATCAAGACAAAACATGGTATTGTCCGGATTTCCAGCATAATAACTGTTCGCAGGTATCTCCACATCAGGCTATCCGATACGGAAAATCAATCACGGTCCATCACGTTTGTGCAAAATGTCTCATGCGAGATAAGAGAGAATTGGCCCACGCTGACACAAACCCTTCATGTCCTCATTTTGAGCATTGACTCCCTGATAGTGGGGCTTTTGCTGACCGTAACGTTTCATGGCTTAATATTTATAAACAGGTAGTGAAGTCACAGCAATTTAATTTCCGATTTTGTAAAATTCCAGTTCCGTCTGGTTTGCACATAAGCAGGATTAGAGAATTGTTGTTAGATTACGGTGACTATGAAATTTGTGATCTGTTGGAATGCGGTTGGCCTATAAACCATAATAGGTCGATAACGCCTAGTCGGTGTGTTGAAAATCACAAAGGGGTCTTTGCTTATCGAGAACAAGTAGGGGTTTACCTGATTAAAGAACTCAAGCGAGGTTCGGCAATTGGTCCATTTGAAGAGAATCCATTTGATAGTGTGATTGCAGTGTCGCCTTTGAATGCTATCAGTAAAAAGGATACGGACGAACCGAGGATCATTTTAGACCTTAGTTGGCCTTTGGGTAGTTCAGTTAATGATTGTATAAGTATTGATACTTATTTGGATGAGCCGATTTGCACTGTGTATCCCAAGATCGATAATCTTGTTGAGTTGATTAAGGAGAAAGGTGTAGGCTGTCTGCTTTACAAAAAGGACTTGAAAAAGGCTTACAGGCAAATTCCAATTGATCCGAGTGACATTCCGCTTTTAGGTTTTAACTGGGATGGGAAGCTTTACTTTGACACCGCTTTGCCCATGGGTATGAGATCTTCGGCGTATATCTGCCAAAGGGTTACAAACGCGATAAATTATGTCATGGGAAAGCATAATTTTAATATCGTTAATTATCTGGATGATTTTGCTGGTGCGGAAGTACCAATGGATGCTGATTCGGCTTACGAGAAACTTGGTGCAGTACTGCTGGAGTTTGGTTTAATGGAGTCCAAAGAGAAGGCTAGGTCTCCGGCCACATCAATGAGTTTTCTAGGTGTTGAGTTTAATACAGTAGATTTAACTTTGGAAGTTACTGATACTCGATTGCTTGAAATTAATCATTTGTTAAAAGATTGGCTGCGGAAGAAGGTAACCACCAGGGTCGAAATCGAGTCGCTAGTAGGCAAATTGATGTTTGTGTCGAAATGTGTTCGGTCTTCGCGCGTATTTCTCTCTCGTATTTTGAACTTCTTGAGAGATATGATTCCAGGGGTTCAGTATGAAGTGGATTTGCAGTTGTTATTAGATTTGAAATGGTGGCATAGATTTCTTCACGAGTTCAACGGTACTGTAATGATGCCATTTAGTAATTGGAGTCGGCCTGATTCTGTAGTCGCAGTGGACGCTTGCCTCACGGGAATCGGGGGTATTTGTTACGAGTCTCGTGAATTTTTTCACCTGGAGTTGCCACAATCTTTTCAAGATAAGAACTTGCACATTAATCAGATTGAGTCACTTTGTTTAGTAATAGCCATTAAGCTTTGGCACGGCTGTTTACGTAATCGCAACATTTTAATTTACAGCGACAACATGGCCACAGTACAAGTTTTTAATTCTGGAAAGGCTCATGACATGTATTTACAGCAATGTTTGAGGGAAGTGGCCTTTCTCTTGTGCATCAATGAGGCGGAGTTAAAAACTATTCACATAGCTGGTATCAATAACCGGGTGCCAGATCTTTTATCCCGTTGGCACTTAAACACTACTAATTCGGTCATGTTTTGGTACGAGATGCAGAAATTGAAAGTGGCCAATGATGTTAATGAAGTTACTTTACCTGCTAGTTATTTAAATATGGATTGTGTTTGGTGACTGTTTCAGGTAGGTGGCCCGAGATACTGAGAGAATCGCAGTTACTTATGTCCGAGGCCTTTGCTGATGGGACTTGGGTAAATTTACGTACTCAGTGGAAAAAGTTTGACGCATTCTGTGAGTATTTCGATTTAGTAGTCATTATGCCGGTGACTACGGAAGTTATAGTAGCATACATTACTTG
>QNER01001202.1 GCA_003646175.1 Candidatus Parabeggiatoa sp. nov. 1 | reverse complement strand
AATTATATAATAGTCAGTCGGCCAAACAACTGGATAATCCTTCATTAAGTCATACCATTAGCTTGCCGACGTTGAGCAATCTACGGCTGGGTTTGACTTATGTCCCAGCGAGCGACAGTGATGGGCGGGCTTTGGAAAATTTTATCGATGCTGACAACGTCTCAACTTTGCCGGTTTATTTGTTTAATCTGAAACCGGTTCTGAATCTGGAAGACACCGCCCTTGCCACCGGTACTGCGATTTCAATGGGGCAATCACAATACCTCACGGTCATTATCAATGATCCGGTGCGCGGTGGCTTGGTTCAACAAAGTGTTGTCACCGCCGGTGACGAGGTCGTGTTTGGGGTCAATAGTAGCGGTGTACCAAGAGAATTGGTCGAAAACCGTCTGGAAGCGATTGATCCTCATACGTCGGCGGCCGAAAACTTGCACCAAACGGCTTTGCACTTCTGGATGGCACATGATTTCTTTGATGAACTCACGGCTCAAGCTTTAAACGTTCGTCGGGTGCGCTTGCCGTCGGTGGGTTTATTTACTTCGCCTTTGTCAGTTTCCTACTTTTTTGGCATTGCCAGAAATGGCATTTTTAAGGCGCGGGTTATCGATGTGAAGCAAAATCTTCAGGCCGTTGGGGCACCGACTTCAGAAATTCTGGCACAGTTTATGCGCCAAATCGGCATTCAGGGTTCATATCTCGAAAATTCGGTGATTGAGCAATTGTTTGACTATGAACAAGGACGGGGCATTTCAACGGCCCAACTGCTGATGGACGCGAATGAACAGGCTATTCCAATTTATACCGTCACCGCCGATAATATCGGCACGGTATTGCCGTTGTTATCGGTCAGTGCTGAAGTTAAAACGGATATCAAAAATGCGATTCATGCCGGACAATATGCGATTGTACCCCAACGTGAAATAGCGCATGGTAATTGGCGTGGTGCGGGTTATATTATTCAAGATCCCATCACCGGTGCGGGTGCCTATTTGATTGAAGGCGGCCTGAATGGGGGTTGGTTGGCGTGCTTGGGATGTGAATTTTCCAAGGAAGCTTTGATACTGGCACTCATGATGACGATCTTGTTGGCCCTGTTGATTTATGCATTCTGGCCAGTCATTATGAGGCTGGGTGCGGTTGCCATTAGAAGCTTAGCGGTTATGGCACGTACACTCGTGAGAGCGTACTTCAAAAAACAGGGGACCAAAAAAGCGAAAGGCAAAAAACCAAAAAAACGCAAAGATTGCAAACCCATGTTAAAGCTCGTCAGTGTCAGTTTTCGCGATGACATTGACATTTATAAAGATACCGACAAGGGTGCCCAAAAAATTCCAGATATCGTGTGGGAAAAAACGATTTTTGGCCTGAAAACCGAACCGGGTGTTGCCTATGTCAGTGGTGAACCGATGAAAATCACCGCGACATTTAAACGAAAGCAAAAACCCAGTCAGCCGGTGAAGGATATCACGATAATCGGTCAAGTGACGAGCGGTTCATTGGGTAAATTCCAAACGACGTTTGAATACAAAAAGGGAATATTCCCCCCCTCACATTTTACTAAGCCATTTGATGTCCGCATGTCGGCGGCCCATGCTTTTCCAAAACGTCAGACTCAGTTCTACGATCCCCTGAAAATTTCGTGGAAAATGACTTACAAATGGAATGGTAAAAAAACCACTCAAGGCATTGGGACTAGCAAGCACAAGGTTTATGTGACCTTTGACCAACCACATGATGCGCTGGGCAATTTGTACCTATCGCCTTTGCATTGGGCGGTCTCAAATGATGGCGCAACTAACAAGAAAGAGGTTGTCAGAAACACTTGGCGGATGTTTGCCAAAAAGAGCCTGTTGGGAAAATCAGGACCGGCCGATATCAAGTCTTGGGATGGGAAGCGGAAGTTTTACTATTATAAAATGGGTGGACTTCCGAGTAATGAACGCCCGGAAAATTGTCTGATCAGCCCTATAGATTACGCTGCCTGTGGTGATTTTGCTGATCTTTTGTTAGATACTCTTATGGTCAACAACGTCGTAACTGGCAGTAAAACGATCTATGTGAAACCTATTGAGGACAAAAAAATGTTAATAAAGGAATGGTCCCCCATTCCTAGCACACCCACGGTTGCTCCTAACGCGGAAGGCTACAAATGGAAATTTTTCATTTATAACCGCCTTGATGGTGAGGGTAGCATGATTTCACCAACTGGCGCAGGTGCTCCTAATAATGAGTATGATGAGTTACTCAACAAAACCGGTATTCGGGGGCAAAATACCCCAACACCAGCCGAAAAAGTTTTTGGTACTCACACGATAGTCAAACTCCCTAAGCGTTCTTTACCTAAAGAACTGGATGATACGCCTTATTTTGATCCCTCTTATGGAGTTACTTACCGCGATGAAAAGGACTTTGAGGACCAAGCGGTTTATGGATATGCGAAGGAGCTGACGAGAGATAACCAGATAATTGAATATCAGGTTCGAGAGAAACCGGTTCCTAATTTACCGCATAATATTCAATTTGAGGTCGAAATGCAGTGGTAGAAAGTTCCCTTCAGATATACTGGGTCATTATCAGTGGTGATTTTATGAAGGAGAAGGTGGCCTGTATTTAAGGTCAACTGGATTGTCACGTCGGGTGGGATTGTTGTACCTACCCGACCACTTTTGTGTTCTATCGTCTCATTTCTAGGGGTGAACAATGGAAAGTTTAACGCAGAGAGCCAAAAAATGGTTTGGGTTCTCCGCCAAAATGTCTGTTCAACCGAGCATTGAAGTCATAAAGGAAACGGAAAGTACTAGAACCGTTCCGGTTAAGCTTGACGGACAAGAATATAAAATACAAATCCAGGCTGCTATGTTGGATT
>QNER01001201.1 GCA_003646175.1 Candidatus Parabeggiatoa sp. nov. 1 | reverse complement strand
TTTCGCGGCTTCGCTGATTTGGCGTGGCATTTTAGGCAACGCTTTCGCCTTAAACACGCTGCCAGAAAAACAGCTATCGAATAAGAACAACGCATGTTTGGCCTCAATCCGCCGCGCCCAAGTTAGAATCTGATTCATTTCCAAAGCTTTTTGCAAAAAGCCTTTTTCATCAAAATTGGAATCAGGCGCGTCAGTTGGGACCAGATAGCCTTTCTCATTGCCCCATTGATCTTTGCGCGTATGCCCATGTCCGGAATAGAAAAACAACAGGCGATTGTCTTTATCAAACCCGTAGTCGTTGATAAACGTCTCAAAACGTTTGCCTAATGCATCGGCCTTCAGATTCATGGATTTCTCAACGTGAAAGCCTTTCGCCGTCAGAAGGTCTTCGACTTGTTGCAACTCGCCGGGGATAGTTGTCAACTTTGACCAACCGTGGGTGTATTGGCTTTCCCCAATTAGCAGCGCATAACTGCCTGAATACGAAGACAAGATTGTTTGTCCATCAGTCCTCCGCTTTGTTCTTATTACCTTAGTACGCTGTGGTGCGGTCTGACTTTGCTCGGTGGGCTGCGGCGGTGGGTTCCGGAAAGATTGGTTGTTTGTACTGCAAGCCGATAACACCGCAAGGCTTAACCCAATTAAGAATAGGGCTATGCGCAGATTGCGTGTGAGTGTTGGACCGTTCATTTGGTTTTCTCCTTAATTTGTCTGAATTAGAATTAATTTTAGCATTTTCAGAATGGATAGTGCTAGAGAAAAATCTCTTACCATTTACCACCTATCAGTTTGTAAAAGTCATGATTTGGACACCGTTTTTTAACACAGAGTTCGCTGAGTACCACAGAGCCACACAGAGTTTAAGATTTATTTTTCTCTGTGAAACGCCGTGTAACCCTGTGCCTCTGTGTTGAATATTTAAAAACTGATAGGTGCTAAGTCTCTTACCACCTATCACTTGATGAACAAGTTTTTTTTAGACTTGAACTTTTGGTATCACAAAAAGTGCCTGCATGTAGATATCTGAAAAATTTATTTCAGCCCCTGACATTTTTCGCTAATGGGGGTCTATAACTGTAATGACCGAATTTGGTGGTTAGGGATACCAAAATATTTCCGGCCGTGCGGTTAGAATTGGTAGGGCGGATTTTCGGTATTTGAATCTCACGCAAAGGCGCAAAGGCGCAAAGCTAATCAATCTTAGCGTCTTAGCTGCTTTGCGTGAAATTGGTTTTATAAAGAACCTTCTTTGAAAATCAGGAGAAAACTCATGCAAATGATCTATTCCCTTTTATGGGGAGCCATTTTCATTTTGACTAGCCTACCAGCGTTTGCTTGGCAGGTGACTTTACAACCCAATGAAGCCGACGACACAACCGCCCAAGTTGTTGTGAGTAATGAAAACAACTTGAGCAATGTGGATGTCTATTTAGCGTGGTTTGATCAAGATGCCACGTCAACTGAGCAGTCCATGTTATCGTGGACATTGGCACAGGGCTGGCAATCGGGATTGATACCGATATTCCCTGAACCAACGGATTTACCAGCGTTTGAGTCATATACCATTGACATTGAAAATCAAACGTGTCCTGAAAATCATCGGTGTTTTTTAGCTTTTGTGGCGACATTACCTGAACAGAGTCCAGTTATCACCGAGTTTCGGCAAGTAGCCTCATTTTTGCCATTAAGCCTCTCGGCAGGTTGTGAACGTTTGCAGGGACAAGAATTTTTCTTATCTTGTAACGGTAGTGTCAATCGCAATCTCAATCTGTTTGATGGCGGTGATCTGGTAACGACCGCCGAAGATGAAGCTGCTAAAGCCCCGACTGCCGATAGCCAAGAGACTGAAAAACCCGATATTTTTAAGCACGTTGGTAATAAACTGTTATATGCCAATGGGCAAGCGCAACGCTTTCAAGTGATTGATGTTAGCGATTTTTCCAATCCACGTTTGGAAAGCGAGATTGCATTATCTGGTAACCCTCGTGAACTTTACGTGTTGGGAGACTATTATGTGCTGTTGCAAACTCATTACGTGGGTGAAAATGGTACCTATTTAACCGTCTTGAACCAAAGCTCCGAGGGTACATTGACTATCGTGCATGAAATGAAGTTAGCAGGGTGGTTTATCGAATCACGGCGGCGCGGGGAGTTAATCTATAGCGTTACCCAAGACTTTACGCCACCAGAGAATACCCTTGATGATGTGTATGATCGCATCAATGCCCAAGTCCTTGATATCACTGCATTACGCTTGAGTGAGGCCGGGCAATTGGAAAAAGTGGATGGCACGCAATTGTCTGGCTATTCTCCCACAGTAGCGATTTTTCCAGACACTTTGGTGATAGCGAACCATAACCCAGAAGAAGAGAAATGGCAAACGACGCAAATTCAAGCATTTGATTTGTCACAACCTGAGAAGGCATTAGTGGCTTTGCCGACCTTAAAAGTGCCCGGACAAGTGCCTTCAGAGTTTCATTTGAGTGTTACAAACCAACAACTGCGAGTTGTTTATGGGCCAGAAGATCGCGAACATGGTAGTACCTTGGCTATTTATGATTTGACTTCACCAGAAATGGCTTTGATTGGTAAAGTCGATGAAATTGCCCCCGGGGAAGCTTTATTTGCCACTCGTTTTGTGGACAATAGTGCTTTTGTCGTGACGTTTGAACGCAAGGACCCATTATGGGTGATTGATCTCAGTGACGCGACAGCACCGACAATAGTTGGCGAGTTGCATGTACCCGGCTGGTCAGAAAAACTGTTTTTCCATGAAGATCGCCTTTTTGCGGTGGGTATTGATGACCAGCCGACTGAAAATGAGGAAGAACTTTTTGGGGTATCACGAGTTGCTCTAAGCCTGTTTGAT
>QNER01001200.1 GCA_003646175.1 Candidatus Parabeggiatoa sp. nov. 1 | reverse complement strand
CATTGCGGCATCAATGAAAATGCCATTGGTGAGAATGGCAAAACCAAACTGTTTGCGATGAGCCGCAAAGATTTCCAATAAGTCAAGAAAATCCTGTCGCGCAAATGGCTCACCGCCTGTGACAGTGATCTGAGCAGAAAGGGGCTCGCCGCGCCGCTGACTTAAAACAGCCAGTAACTCTTTAAATTGTTCCAATATATTGCATAAATCAGCAAAACTGAGCTCGTGTCGCGCCGAATAGTTATCTTGATAACAGTGGGCACAGCGCAAGTTGCAACGCTCGGTGATATGCCATTGGAATAACAGGCTAGGTGGCGCGTAGTATTTTCTGTTATCTTGAGGTGAAGGTGTAGAGTGTATAACCATTATCCGCCACCACAACCGCCGCAACCGCTGCAACCGCCGCCACTACTACTATCGCAACCGCCGCCACTACTACTATAGTTATAGTCTCGTCGGCTTTCTTCTTCTCGTCGTCTTTCTTCTCGGCGGGTATCTTCTGCCATGCGATACCAGTAGTCAGATTTTTCAGAATCCTTTTTGATTCCTTTTCCATTAACATACATTTTGGCTAACGTATTTTGGGCTTCAACATTTCCATTTTCGGCAACATCACAGAGTTGTTTAAAGGCTTCTGCATGTCCTTGTTCAACAGCCTTGCGATACCATTCTATTTGATCGTAATGATACGACAGCCTACCAAAGTGGTATTGCGCTTCTGCCAATCCCAGTTCGGCAGCATTGCGGATATGCTCAACGGCTTCATCATGTCCCTGTTTGGCCGCTTTGTAATACCATTTGAAGGCTTCTTCATCATCCTGAGAGACTCCTTTGCCATTAGCGTACATTTCGCCTAAGTTAAATTGCGCTTCTGTCAATCCCTGTTCGGCTGCTTCGCGATACAACTTGACAGCCTTTTGGTCATCATGAGTGACACCTTTGCCATTGGCGTACATTTCACCTAAATTGTATTGCGCTTGAGCATGTCCCTGTTCGGCAGCCTTGCGGATATGTATAACAGCTTGAGTATGTCCTTGTTTTGCGGCTTTGTTATACCAATGAACGGCTTTATCATAATATGCATCTCTGGATGCTACTACTTTGTAGTGATGATAAAGTAAGAAAAAAAATACACAAAATGTAAAGTATTGAATCATTGTATGAATAGGAGGAATAATCCCCATATAATTATAAAGCTCTATTTGAAACAGAAAATCCTTAAGTAAAGTCAAGCCATAGGGGAGAACAATAACAGCCATAACAACCATAACAGCCATAACAGCCCTATCATACTTCTGTAGGACATATTTCCTTTTAAACATTTTCCCCAGCTTGAATTGAGCTTGAGCATCTCCAGAGAACCCTACTTTGTGGTAAAAGCGATGAAAAAGTAAAGTGGTGAAAAAATAAACACAAAAGGTGAGAGTAACTGTATGAATAAAATGAATATCCGCAAAATAGTTAGAAATAGCAATCATGCTAATCAGAACAGCAATAAACAGGTTGTCCACCAATAAGTTAATCATAAAAACGCTGGTAACAACAATAACAGCCATAACAACAATAAAAGTGGTGTCCATAATTGTCCTTGTTTTTTACGCTTAATAAGTGGTGTTTGAATGAAAAATCAATCAGTTACTTGCCTTAATATCACCTCAACAGAGACATCAGTGTCTTTGAGGGTTATCCATTTCCGATAGCGGTGGTAGTTTTGATGTGTGACATTAATATCATACTTCCCCGGTTTCAGACAAATACCCGGCTGATATTTCGGTTTGATATTCATAATCCGGATTCGACTCGTTGGCGGCGTGGCATTCACCGTCAGCGCGTATTTATTATCGGGACAAGCAGAATCTGCTTGAGTAATACCTTCGCCCAATGCGTACTTCAGTCCTAAGTTGAATTGTGTCTTGATAAATCCAATTTCTGCTGCTTTGTGATGCCACTTGTTAATTTCTGCTGCTTTGTGATGCCACTTGTTCGCATCAAAAGTAGCAAACAGATACCAGAATACTAGCCCTGAGATAAACAATAAACTGAGCAGAAATCTTAATTTAATGGCCAAAATTCATTATCTCCATTGTTTTGGAGTCCAAACTAAAGTTTGGACTCCATCACCTACGTTTATAGATGCTGTATACCATGCAAAGACATATGAGAAAAAAACGAATAACCCAACCATGAAATGGCTAACACGCTACTCACAAAATATAACCAACCAGACATTCCCCAGTTTGCTAGGTGAGTGTGCCATAAATTAGCCAGTGGTTTATAATAGCCAAAATAAGCTCCAAACAGAATTAGGAACAAACCAACGACTTTCCAGATTGGAAGCGCATCTAAAACCAAAAAACCACCAATAAACAAGAAAATGCCTGAATAAATAAGAAGCTTGATCCCATCAAAAAACGTGTTTGAACTGGTTCTTTCATAGTCTTGTTGGAGAATGGCATTAACCATCCTTTGACGTTTTGCAGATTCTTCATAGGTTTCCCATTCTCTTTGATTAGAAAGGCGAGCAAAAAATTCTTCTGAAAATACTTCCCCGTTTCTGGCACCTATTTCAAACTCGTTCATCAGCATCCTCAGTTCGAGTTGTTCCATTTCTATTTGAAAGTGTTTTTCCATTTCTATTTCGAGAGAGTTATCCATTTTATATTCCTTCTTGTATAAGTCGTTAGTGGAAATGCGACAAAAATGTCCAGGGGCGATGCCCCTGGCTATATTAATGTCGCCCCGTTCCAGGGGCGATGCCCCTGGCTATATTAATGTCGCCCCGTTCCAGGGGCGATGCCCCTGGCTATATTAATGTCGCCCCGTTCCAGGGGCGATGCCCCTGGCTATATTAATGTCGCCCCGTTGGGGCTTTTTTAT
>QNER01001199.1 GCA_003646175.1 Candidatus Parabeggiatoa sp. nov. 1 | reverse complement strand
GGAAAACGTATCCTTGCAAAAAGCTTACCTTGATGCGTATGGGCGCAAACCCAGCTAAAGTATCGACTCAAATTTCCGGAGTGTCTATGTATGAATAAATTCCAGAACAGACTATTGAAGTTTAATTTTACGGATGCTATCCCTTCTTAGGGATAGTATCCGTTTTAACGCATACCGCAAAATTCGGCAGAAAAGCCACTTTGCTGAATGACAAATAAATAACTTAGGAACGATTACGGCCTGATTTTGCGCTATTGCGTTTTAACATAGTGTTCGAGGCTGGCTAAGGGGCATATCCTTTATTTATTTTGTTGTTTAAAGGTTTTAGGTAAAAAATTAGATTTCTATGAAAAACAATCAGTTATTTAATTACCCAATCTACGCAAACGTTTTCGTGATTTAGGGCAAAACCTTCAAGGTTTCCAAAACCTTGAAGGTTTCTAACTGAAATTAATTATTTATCTGAAAAACTATAGTTCTCATTACCTATTACCAAAGGCATTGCTTCGGTTGGGAGTAAAGTACTTATAAATCAGTAAGTTAAAAAATAGGAAACCTTTTTTTAAAACGGATACTATCCCTAAGAAGGGATAGCATCCGTAAAATGGATTAAATTGGTAAAAAAAACGTTTCGGAAATTCCAGCATCATTCCTGAAACAAATGGCAATAAAAAAGTTGAAAAAAAAAAGTTGAACATCAAAACAACCGGCCATAAAAAAGTTGAAAAAAAAAGTTGCACTTCGCATCAAAATATGTTTTAATACGCAGCTTCAATAACAGCCGAATTTTTCGCTCCCTTCGTCTAGTGGCCTAGGACGTCGCCCTCTCACGGCGGTAACAGGGGTTCGAGTCCCCTAGGGAGCGCCATAATTTGTGACTTTGGTGACTTTGGTAGCATTTTCTTGCTGTACCAAAAAACCACCGAAAAATTGACAGCAATAAAAAATCCTAAGTGATTTGTGAAAAATACGGATTTGTTAATTAATTCTTCTAATGACTCCCCATCCCCATCCCCATCCCCCATTCTCTATTCTCTATTCTCTATTTTCTATTCTCTATTCTCTATTCTCTATTCTCTATTAGAGAATACCTGAATACAATTGTTTTTATCTCCCAATAATGAATTATTGTAGCCATTGTGGTTCGGCCCGGTTAGTGCAGAAAGTGCCTGAAGGGGATAACTTGCCTCGCTTGGTGTGTGAAGATTGTCACACTATCCATTATCAAAACCCTAAAATTATTGCTGGTTGCTTGCCAGAGTGGGAAGATAAAGTACTCCTGTGTAAACGCGCTATTGAGCCGCGTTATGGTTTATGGACTTTGCCGGCCGGATTTATGGAAAATAATGAAACCATCGAGCAGGCTGCAGCCCGCGAAACCTGGGAAGAAGCACAGGCAACTCTTGAGCAATTGAATTTATATGTGGCATTCAGTTTACCCTACATTAATCAGGTTTATTTGCTGTTTCGCGCACAGTTGCGCGATTTAACGTTTGCACCCGGCACCGAAAGTCTTGAAGTCCGTCTTTTCAGTCAGGACGAAATCCCTTGGGAAGAACTGGCATTTAGAGCAATACGTCATACCTTAACCCATTATTTTCAAGATCGAGTAACGGGGCAATTTCCAGTGCATGTTGGCGAAATTATTCCGCCTGTGCCTAAAAAGTAAGGAATTTCTTGCTGTAAATTTTTCGGTGGTTTATTGAGTAACTCATGTTACGCACAACACTCGATCGAGAGTCAATCGGGGCAACCATATTCGAGGCAAAAGTTTGCTAGAAAAACTTTTGCCGAGATGGGCAATCTCTCGCGGTTGCCCCTTTCATTTAACGGCCATGAAATATTCGTTAATCTGGAATAACGAATAAGCAATGACGGCCTTCGCATTTCATTTAACGGCCATGAAATATTTTCTAATCATGAATAGCGAATAAGCAATGACGGCCTTCGCATTTCATTTAACGGCCATGAAATATTTTCTAATCATGAATAGCGAATAAGCAATGACGGCCTTCGCATTTAATTTAAAGGTAGTCCTGTATAAGTAGTGATGGTGTTCAAACGGATACTATCCCGAAGAAGAGATAGCATCCGTAAAATCACTACATGTACTGGACTACCCTATTTAAAACGAAGCAATGTGCGTAACACTGGAGTCCAAACTTTAGTTTGGGCCTTCCAAACTAAAGTTTGGACTCCAAGTTTGGATTCCTATTTTCTACCTATTCTTCTCCTTTTTCGGCATCGTCAGGATTTTCAGCCTCTTGAAGTTTGTCAGCACGAATTTTCATTGCTTCGTTCAGTTTCGCTTCGGTTTGATCAACTATGGAAGGGGCGGGTTTCTCAACAGCAGAGTCGGTGTTTTCAGCACTTTTACCACAACTGACTAGCCCGAACAGTAGCACGAAAAATACAATGTTCAATTTCATAATAGTTGTCCTCATTAAAAATGAAAGTTTAGTACTTTGATCCCAGAAATAAACGAATGAAGGTTGGAAATAATTAAGCCGTAATGAATGCAAAAGTAGGAATCCAAGGATGGTACGGGAATTGGAGCGATCTTGCACTAAACTCAACCTCATAGCTATGCGCTTTTGTCAGCTAAAGCATAGCACACGACTTGACAACCAATATCATCGGCGCATAAATCAGGATGTCATTAAAAGTGATAGAAATGCTTTTTTTGAGGATTTTTGTAGCCCCCCTGGACTTGAGCTTTTAGCCTGGGGATTTATCCCTAGGGTGTTAAAATTCAGAGATTCGTAGATTCGTAGGGTGGGTAAGCTGTCGACAATGAACTCAATATAAACCCAGATTTCACCGACAGCTTGGGTGTGATTTGGAATAAAAATAGGGTGAAAAATAAACCAATAAATGTG
>QNER01001198.1 GCA_003646175.1 Candidatus Parabeggiatoa sp. nov. 1 | reverse complement strand
TGAAAAGCAGGCTTTCACTCATTTTTATAAACTAGGTTTGATAAATTATTGAATTATTGATTATAAAACTTTTTAAACACGTTCTAAGAATACCAATTAAGAATTGAATTGAGTTATGTAAAATTTGGTTAGTTATAAATTGCTGTTTGGTATCAAATGACTGATTTATATTTCATTTTTAATTCTTAATTTTGCATTAATAGCCAAAAACAGGCTCAATAACATTTCCGTCGCTGATGATTTAAGATTTAAGCGACAGGACTGTTGTCAGCCTTATCGTGGAGGAAAATATGATTTCAAAGCGCAAACTTTCTCGTTTCCTGGTTTTAATCTCATTGTTCTTGTTTCTTTCGGCATGTGTGATCCATCCGCGCGGTCCAAAGTACAGAACCGCACCTGCTTATAAGGATAACTCAGCACATAGGCAACAAAAAGCTCTGCCTGCTTACAATCAAAGACGTAAAGCCGCTCGACCAGCTTACAATCAAAGACGTAAAGCCGCTCGGCCGGTATCAAAACCAAACCGTCAAACACAGCCCCGACGTTCTGGCAGAGCATCGCAAAACAACAACAGAAGAACCAAACAGTCCCGTAAGTCGTCTTGTAATTCCAACAGTAACAACAATCGACAGAACTGTAATTAAGGAATGCTGGTTACAGCGTTTGTTTTCGTTTCGTCAATCGTGTCCCCCTTTGATATGATAAGTTATTTGACGGATGCTATCCCTTTTCGGGATAGTATCCGTTTAAACCTCGTCACAAGACTGATGCTATCTCTTCTTAGGGATAGTATCCGTTTAAACCTTAATAAGGAGAACTAAATGTACAAATTAGTGTTCTTGTCCCTGTTTGTGTTGTTTCTAACAGCGTGCGATGAACGTAGTGATGTAGCAACCCTAGCTAACAACGAGCCTTCTCCGCCTCCGTCTCCATATTCACCCCCAGATTTTGTCAATTTTAGAAACGACTTGGTTTGGGAAGACAGTTTCAACAACGAAGATGTTTCTGACGCTACTGGTGAATTCGTTCAGTTTGAGGCGGGTACCGGCTATATGCAGTTTGGCAGCACGACTTACACTAATGCGTGGGTAGATGAAGAAAATGGTGACTTTTACTTGGACGGCGAATGGCTCGGCGGAGTTGCTATCGTCCAAGATACTAATGGTGATCCGATTGCGGCACTTGTCGCACGCGACGACACCCTTATTGATATTGCGGGTACAGAATACAACCTCGTTGTGGATAATAACACCGATCTGGGTGTTGTATTTGCGTCGTATAATACAGCTTCACTACAAGTGCCACCGGTAGAAACCGCCGCAACCCAACATAAGTTAGCGGTTCATTCTTCAACCACTGCTGAGTCTGAATCAGTGGACAAACCCGCATCACAAAAGCTTCTAAGATCGTTCCCAATGTATAAATCGAATGCCATTGTGGGTTCTGATAGTGAGTATCCCCAAATGGGTATTCTGTTGAAAAAACAGTAACCAAAGTGTTTATTTTTTCGCGCTCATGGCAAAACCTTCAAGGTTTTGGAAACCTTGAAGGTTTATAACTGAAATTATTTATCTGAAAAACTATACAAGAATGATAATAAAGGACTTATAATTAATACCTACAATCAATGATTTCTGGAAAAATAATTGCTTCTGAAAGGATTTAAAACCAGGTTTATCCTTTTTTATATACAATCCCTGTAGTTACCACTTCCTGACTGTACAGTTAGGCACAGCCTTTTTAAATTGATCTATTTCTGCTGGACTGACTGGGTTATCACCGTAAATCAACGTTTGCAACTGCGTCAGCGAACACAGCGGTTCCAAATGACTGATTTGATTCCACCGGCAATCCAAAAACAGCAACTGTGTCAACCCACATAGCGGTTCTAAATCGCTAATTTGATTATCCCAGCAAGTCAATTTCCGCAACTGTGTCAACGGGCGTAACGCTTCTAAATCGCTTATTTTAATATAATTGCACTCCAAATCCTGCAATTGCGTCAACGGGCGCAGAGGTTCTAAGGTAGAGATGTTATCTTTTGAAGCAGGCGCAATATGACTACCATTTAATTTCCGCAAACCAAATATTTTCTCTAAATTGCTATCATCCGGTTCACCTTTAAAATGAGCAATACGAATCGCGTTCTTGAAAACCATCCGCCACTGTACATCCAATTGATTCCACCACTTCCTCTTATCTACTTTTCTCATCTACTGTCTGCTCCCTTAGCGTTTTTGGAGTCCAAACTTTAGTTTGGACGAATTAGCTGATATTGTTGGCTTTCATGTGTTCTTCATACTTTTTATCCATCTTGATAATGTGATCTTTGAGCCAATCGGTAACCATTTTTGACACTTTGATGGCAATCAATGTGTTAGAGCCTTCATCAGCTTCTTGTTTAAACGCTTCCAGTTGAGACACAAAAAGTTTATGCGCCTGTTTTTGAGCAGATAAGGCCGGATAGTGAATCTTCGCCATCAAGACTTATTCTTCATGAAAGTGAAACACTGTGTAATCAATCAGTTCCTTCATAAGAGGGCCGATGACTTCTTTTGCTTTTCCCTCTTTCATCGTAGCGTGCAGTTTATTGACAATGTCAAAAATCTGCTTGTGGTGATCATCCATACGAAATACACCAACACTGTATTTATCAGACCAATCAAATAATGCCATTTTTTTCTCCTTTTATTGACAATAACGGAAAGCGATGCAATTTTATAAAGGATTTATAACAAAGGATTTATTTTTTCATATAATTTCAGTTCAGTTAAAAACCTTCGAGGTTTGCCGAACCTCGAAGGTTTTGCCCTAAATATTTTTCTAAACGTCTATAGAACGAAATATTTAACATTGTTCCCAAGGTAGCTCGTGAAAACGCC
>QNER01001197.1 GCA_003646175.1 Candidatus Parabeggiatoa sp. nov. 1 | reverse complement strand
TCGTACTCAGACCCAAATAATTTTTGGTGGCACGCAGATAATCAACTTCTTGACGTTCTTCCCCCCCTTCCCGCTGATCACGCAACGGAAACTCTGCGGGTTTGGATGAGGCTTCTGGCGTTTTTGCTAATAACGAACTCACGCAAGAGCCGATATAACCTCCGCCAGAAACGGTGGAAAGATAATCACAGTATTGTAGCACCTTCCGTTTTGCTAAAACCTGAAGTAACCCCAAGTTAAAAGTGGCAGAACGAATACCGCCGCCCGATAATGCGAGTCCTACTAAGCCGGCGTTAGTGCTGGGGTTGACAGGTTCTTCGCCGGGTTCGGTTCCCTTTTGAAGTTTTTCTTGTGGTGCTTTTTTCTCCAATAGATCGTCGCATACTCGATCACATTCCTTCACAACCGCGTCTGATGGGATATCCATCTTGTCGCGTCGTTCTTTCACATAATCAAGCTCGGCTAAATACACCTCGGCAAAAGTGCGCGTATAATCGGGGTGCTTGTTCTCAAGGAGAGAATTAGTCATAGTATAGACTCCTTAAAAAATAACTTTGATTTTAGGTTGGAATCCGTTTGAATTTACCCACCCGCTTTATGATAATCATAGAAACCAGATTGAAACCAATGTAGAAAACCATTATAAGAAGACATAAGAAAGCAACAGCCACCCACCGAAAGGATAGATAACGACTCTCATTATTTGCCAGCACAGGTTAGTACCTGCAAATAAATAACTTCCGCCAACAGCTTTTCGCGCAAAAACTTTTTTGCGACAGCAGTTGTCTAATAGCGGGGGGCGAAGCGCCAAACCCTAAAGGGCACTAAACCCAATCAAAGGGGAAGTTAATTTTTCTTCGATCCTTAACTTATTAACGGTTTCGGTTACGAAAGCGAATGGATTCATCTGTGCGATTTTTCTGCTTTATAATACATTGACTTTAAAGGTCAAAAAATAACCGATTGAATTATAGGTTATTTAATTCACAAGGCACTAAAAAATAAGCGAAAGGACAATTTCCAGTTCCTAGTTCCCAAGAAAAGGCTTAAAAGCCATGAACACGGGGAAGCATTCATGTTGTGGCTTTAATGCTTTGATACTCGATGAACAAATTTTTTATAAATCATTGATTTACAAAGAAATATAATTTTAAACACTAAAACATAAATCATTTAAAAATCAATAAGTTGTATATTTAAATGCTCAAAAATGGATTGTTGCAAAGCTAAATAACATCAAAAACTTGTGAGTCGAGTGATAAGTTTTTGAATTTGATGGGTGGGCAATTACCCCTCCAGTTACCATTACCTATTACCCGTTACCAAGTTCCTCCCCAAAATGAGTTCGACTTATTTTAACATCAATAAGTTACAATTCATATCTGATGTCTCAATCAGTTATAAAACCATACCTTTTCAATGTATCTCTCGCAGCGACTGTGGTAAGAATAACGGCTCGTTAAAAAACGCCATTAATAACCGCAATAATTGTGAAATTTAAAATATAAAATAGTTTTATCTTAAATCCGCCATTCCGCACCCTATAATCATAATTGATTAATAATAAATAACTATACATTAAACTTAGATAGGTATAAATTTTATTATTTAATATCAATAACTGATGTTACGCACAACGCTTCAAAATGAGTCCAGAGGGGCAACCATAAAGGATTCCCCCTATATTAAATAAGATATTTTAGGGCAACCCCCCGCGCAAGCCCCTTTCATTTAACGGCCAGGAAAATTTTAAATCGCGAATAGCAAACAACGGCCTTCGCATTTCAATTTAACGGCCATCAACAATCTCAAATTGCGAATAGCAAACAACGGCCTTCACATTTCAATTTAACGGCCAGTAATAATCTCAAATCGCGAATAGCAAACAATGGCCTTCGGATTTCATTTAAAAGCTCTTATGACGCACAACGCTTCAAAATGAGTCCAGAGGGACAACCATAAAGGATTGCCCTACATTTCATTATATATTATAGGGATAATCCGCAGCGTAAGCCCTTTCACCAAACATCATCATGGTATGGAACTTTCCGCTTTATTGCACAAACTGTGACATCGTCGAAGCAATGTGCGTAACATCAGTCAATAAGTTAGATAGGAAGTGCGGAATGTTGGTTAAATAATTAAGGTTAAGTTTTTGATTTCAAATATTTATAACTCATTGAAAAGTAAGCCGAACTCACGTGCATAGCCTAATGGCATGCACGATAGCTATATATTTCTCGATCTTCAAGTTTTTTATAACTCGTTGATTTACAAATAAATATAATTTTAGGCACTAAAACAGAAATCATTTAAAACTCAATAAGTTGTATATTTAAATGCTCAAAAAATGGATCGTTGCAAAGCTAAATAACATCAAAAACTTGTGAGTCGAGTATTAGGAGTCCAATCTTTGCTCCAGTTTTTCGCGAAGCAAAAAAGTTTGCGTCGATTTGAGTTTGGGCTGTCAGGAGTCCAAACTTGTGTTTGGACAGCCTAAGTTAAATTGTTGAAACAATATCTGAAAGTCAAATGCCATTAACTCCAGTCACTTATTTCAAAGTTCATGGTAACCGACGACGTTGTCAAGCGTAGGATAGGCAGCGATCCCATCCCGGCACTCCCCTTTGTCACAGTCTTTAAATTCGTAGGCTATGCCCTTGTCATCAAAATATTCCCGTTGTTTTTTGGTCCAACCACAAGTTGTCGTCCCGTACAGCGTGATTGCATCCGATTGTCCCGCACGCAAACCCGTTTTGATAGGCATCGCATTAGCCACATTCACTTTGGTTTCTTTCACTGTTGTTTACTCCGGTTGATTGATGAGATTAACACTAATTAACTGATGTTACGCACTTAGTTTCTGGTAATGGTGAGCACTTGCTAC
>QNER01001196.1 GCA_003646175.1 Candidatus Parabeggiatoa sp. nov. 1 | reverse complement strand
GCAAAAGGAAAAAGGCTTGTTTGATATGCAGGATGTGTTGGGATTGCGCTAGTACTCTGTCAACTTTGTTTTGACAGGTAAAGTACTTGGCTCAGGAGTCCAAACTTTAGTTTGGACCTTCCAAACTAAAGTTTGGACTCCTGTACCCGACAATAGAAAACTGACAAGGTACTAGTACATTGTCAAGAAACTTTTGTCGGGTGATATTTTTATTTATTTAATAATATTCTTATGGTTAGCGAACTCTTAACCCGACAAAACCAAATTGACAGAGTACTAGTACGCAAGTGGTTTGGCACGAATGGCACTTTTGGTGATCGTGATCAACAAAAACCTATAACTCGATGCTCAAGTTTTTTGTAAACCGCTGATTTCAAAATAAATATTATTTTTCTGTTTTAAAACTCAATGATTTACATATCAAGACACTCAAAAATTTATTGCTTTAAGCTAAATAACATCAAAAACTTGAACATCGAATATAACTGATAATTGATTTCATCGCGAAAGTTGACAGCATCGCTCCAACTATCGCTACGAACTGGTTTCCAGGCTAACGTTTTTTGTACACAAAAAACGTTAGCCAAGAACTGACAATTGGATTTGCCTGATTGTAACGGTTGGAAGGGGGGCGTAATAATTTCAAAGGTTTACGTGAGTTTTGAACCGTATTTTGGGTGTTTTTTTTTGGCTGACTCAACCTAAAAACCCATATAAACTCAAACAGTCCCCCCCCCAAATCCGTGATAACCAGGGATTTGCGAAGACCAATCACATCGTTTAACCCTTCCTTCTTACCAGTTTTTCCTTATCGAAATACCATCCTTGTAGTTATTCTTTCTTAAATCTCATCATTCGCTTAATAATTTATTAAAATCATTAATTTAAATTCAAATAAAAACAATATATTATGAGCATCGATCAAAACTCTTAAATGTTCCCCATAGAGGGTTAATTGTCAATTCCCCAGGTGAAACTTGGGGCAACCCGTAGGGGTTCAATTTGTAGGCTTTCAGGCAAAAGTTTTTCTAGGAGTCTGTCGGACTTGTTGAGTTAAATTATTGATTAATAAGTGAATTTTAAAAATGTTCAAAAATTCATAAATTCATAAAAAAATTAATTATTTATTTTTAAATCAACGGCTTACAAAAAACGGGTTCATCGAGTATCAATAAATTAGTAACTCATACCGCTTCCCAAAATTAAGCATTTAAATTCTGAGTTCATCAAAATATAATATAGTTTTCATATTTTTCAATTATTTATATTAAGCGAATGAAGAGTTAAATGTAATCCTTATCATTATTATTTCTTAAATGTAAACCTTATAGTTATTATTTGTGTTTATCTTTATCGACAATATATGTAATTCTTGTAGTTATTGCGTTGTTTATCCTTATCGACAATGTAAACTGTGTAGTTATTCCTAAACTCTATTAATTGATAATTTATAACTCATGAACATCAAAGAATTTTACTTTATACTCTGTCGTTTGCCGCTGCTACAAAAAAGTTATGCCCTGAAAATTATGGTGATTGCATGTCTGGGCTTCCTTGTGCCTTTGAGTACTTTGGTGGTTTATTTTTTAGTCAATTCATCGTTTCATCATGGCGATAACCGAAGCATCCTGATCTTAGTGTTACTGGCAACGCTGATTGGGGCAACTGTGACTCTTTTTTTATTAGCTTTGCTATTGCAGCCGGTTATCGATGTCTCAACCGCGCTCGAAAAGTATATTAACAATGAGGAAAAATTGCCTCAATTGCCCACAGAGTTTACCGATTCTGTTGGCAAACTAATGGCCAATGTTCAATATACCATTGAAAAACTGGACTTACTTAATCGTTCGTTCAAACATTCTTCAGCTATCGATCCATTGACCGGTTTACCCAATCGACTGGCCGGCATGAAACATCTACGCCAAGATGTGGCGCGTGCCCGTCGTGAACAAAAGCAAATGCTAGTTGTGTTGCTTAGCATTGATAATCTTAAAGAGATCAACAAGCAACGAGGGCATTCTATTGGTGATGTTTGCTTAACGCAAACGGTCGAAGTACTCTCCAAAAGCATTCGCGAGGGTGACTGGCTGGCCCGTTGGGAAAGTGATAAGTTTATTATGGTGTTATGGGACTTTAATCATACAACCCCCACCGCAGTTTTAATGCGCGTTCGGCAACAGTCAGCTAAAATGTTTCCTTCAGAGCTACCGCAAACCAAATTAAGCATTGGTGCTTGCGAGTATAAAGGGGACCCAGACTTAGATATGAAGACGGATTTAAGAATGTTGCTTATTCGTGTTGAAGAAGCGTTGTCCCAAGTAAAACAGGCCGGTCATGAGGGTATTGTGCTTGGCGAATCTCAACATTCAAGTTTGTTTATTTGACAATTTCAGTTATCAATTCGACGCAAAATTTTTGGTGTCGAAATCAATTAGGCGTAAAATTAAGGGTTTTATGAATTTAACTATTTGTTTTTGCTAAAAATTTATTGACGGACAAGTCCAATTATCAATTATCAGCGGGGGTATAGGGACAAATCCCTAGCACTTTGTCATTTTTCTATTGACGGCTAAAAGGAGTCCAAGATTTATCTTGGAACTGGCCAAACTAAAAACGAGGCTAAAGTTTCGCGAAGCGAAACTTTAGCCTCGTTTGGACTCCTGTTTACCCATAAGAGTACTAGGCTAAAAGCGGGGATTTGCCTTTCGCCGCCTAAACCCCCAGGTTTAGTTTTCAAAGTGCCCTGTGACAATCCCCTGGCTAAAAGCCGCCTTTGCCCTCGCTACTGGCTGATAATTGACGTGATATGGTTGAGAATTTTATGATGAACAATAATAAACTCAAATTTTATTTGGCACTCTCTCGTTTGCCGCTACTACAAAGGAGT
>QNER01001195.1 GCA_003646175.1 Candidatus Parabeggiatoa sp. nov. 1 | reverse complement strand
TTCACCAACTTTCAAGGGTTTCAGGGCTTCTTCAAAGGGTTTTACCATCCGTCCAGGCCCAAACCAGCCCAAATCGCCACCCATTCTTTTGCTGCCAAAATCATCTGAAAATTGTTTGGCTAACTCTTCAAAAGCGTCGCCGGCATGTATTTTGGCCAGCAACTCTTGCGCTTTTTGCTCGGCCTTTTCTACTTCATCGACTGTCGCTTCTGAGTCAACTTCAATCAAAATATGTCGTGCTTTCCATTGCGCAGGAATTATAAAAGAGGCTTTGCGTTCTTGATAACGTTCTTTTAACGTCTCTTCTGAAACCGGTTCGCTACTAATACTAATTAAATCCTTTTGTGACAATTGGACATATTCGATGCTGACTTTTTCGGGAGTCATGTATTGTTTGGCATGCTCTTTATAATAAGTTTCAATGTCAGCATCAGTGATGGTCACGGAATTGTTAAAACGACTGGCAGGGATGATCAGGTAACTGATAGAGCGTTCTTGTTCTTCAAGGCGGGTGCGTTGTTGTTGATCATAGTCAGTCACCAAAGCAGAACGTAACACACCTTCACGAATTTGATCTGTGATCAGGGCCCGCCGAATGTCCAGTTCAAAGCGGGGAGGCGTTAAGCCTTGGTAACCTAAAGCTTGTTCGTACAATGCTTGGGAAAATGTACCATCTTCTTGAAACGCTGAAAAACTATGAATACGGTTTGCCAATAATACATCACCTATACGCATACCCGCTTCGATTGCGGATTGCACAAGCAATTCTTCTTCTATCATCCGTTTCAATGTGCTTTGCTTGATTTGCTCATCCAGAAATGACAAGTCAATATTTGGATTTTGAAACCTAGTACGCAGCGATTGTTTCTGTTGACTCACTTGTCGTCGAAAATCTATCTCCAACAACTCAACACCATTGACTTCGGCGATCACTCTCTTTGGGGAGGGGTTGAAATATTCATTTATTCCCCAAAACGCAAAAGGAATTGAGATGATTCCAACAATTACCCAAGCTAGCCACCCTCGGGCACCATCACGAATACGTTGTAGCATAATGTTTTACCTGTTGTTGGCCCCCAAAAATGAAAATATAAAAAAAAAGCGCATCAGAAAAGATACGCTTTTGGAAAATGGCGGAGCAGACGGGAGTCGAACCCGCGACCCCAGCCTTGACAGGGCTGTACTCTAACCAGCTGAGCTACTGCTCCATTATTTACTCAACACCTCATAACATGATTTTCTGACGGGTTCCAGCTTTTATTAATTATAAGTAGTGCTAGAACCAAACCGGTTTGTGGTTTGGGAATTTCCCAAAACGCCCAAAGAATGTTACCCCCATTTAGGGTAATTGTTGAGAAAAGATTAAGTGGTTTAAAATTTAAATAGTTTAAAATTGATTGGCGGAGCAGACGGGAGTCGAACCCGCGACCCCAGCCTTGACAGGGCTGTACTCTAACCAGCTGAGCTACTGCTCCATTATTTACTCAACATATCATAACATGATTTTATTATGGGTTCCACCTTTCATAAATCACAAGTAGTGCTAGAACCAAACCGGTTTGTGGTTTGGAAAATTCCCAAAACGTCCCCACCAAATTCGGGCGAATGTTGAGAAAAGATTAAGTGATTTAAAAAAAATTGATTGGCGGAGCAGACGGGAGTCGAACCCGCGACCCCAGCCTTGACAGGGCTGTACTCTAACCATCTGAGCTACTGCTCCTTTATTTAATAAGTATCATAGCATGATTTTGGTCGTTGTTCTACCTTTGATTATTTGGCTTATGAACTAACGAAAACTCATGCCAATCTATTAATCAATTAAACGTTAATCAAAATAGTGAGAACAAAACGAGAGACAATATAAAACATTTGGAAGCAATAATCAAGCTTTTATTTTACAAATTTTATTTTATGCTGTAAATAAAGGTTAAGTATGGATAACAATTAATTTTATTGACAACTATTAACATCTGAACCAAAAAATCTCAACTCGTCGGGTCAATGTTCTATCGGGTTCTATCGGCTATTGATGACTCGACTCTATATGCACAGTGAAACAGATGTCAATAAATAAATTCTATTGACAACTAACATATCAATATTTTTGTTGACTATACTTTCACTCTTACACCCTAATGCAATCGCATAATCCTTATAAGGGAGTACAAAATGGAATAACTGTCCCTTTGTAACTTAAGCCGAGGCTCAAGTTTTTTAAGCACAAAAAAACTTGAGCATCGAAACCCAGTTTTTGGCAAAAACGCAACGCAAGGATTTTTTGTTGTCCCTAAATCAATGAGTTACAATGAACAATAGAATACCTTTGCCAAAATGCTCATATTAATTATAGCTATTAACAATACCTTCGTCAATAAAAGTTTAGGAGTTCCGTAGTCGTTTATTCGAGCGAAATATTTTATTTATGAACGTCCCCACACGGCTTATAAAGGTTTAGACGGCATCCCTTAAAAATCGGTTCGGGATTTAGCACAGAACATTTAAATCACTAACTATTTGATTATTAAAAGAAAATAATAAAACAGTTTGCTAAACCCGATAAAAACAATGAGTTACAAAATTGGCGAAGGTATTGATTAATCTAACTAATTGAAAATGAAAAATATCAAGTGTTCAAATTTTATGGAACAAGTTAAATTGCCCCATCACACAAAGGCATGATTTGGCAAAGGTATTGGTAATACATTAAGTTTTATATATAACCAATTGATGTTATTGACGAAAAAAGTGATGCTATTCCAGGTATTACAGCAAATAAATACATTAATGGGTGTTGAGGGACTTGAACCCCCGACATTCGCCTTGTAAGGGCGACGCTCTCCCAACTGAGCTAAACACCCAATCAATTAATTCTGTTAAAAATACATTAA
>QNER01001194.1 GCA_003646175.1 Candidatus Parabeggiatoa sp. nov. 1 | reverse complement strand
ATAGACTTGTCCGTAAATAAATAAGAAAGCCAGGTAGTTACACTGGCTTTAATAACACTTACCGAAGGGGCTAATAGAAAAGCCCCAACGGGGCGACATTAATATAGCCAGGGGCATCGCCCCTGGAGGAAAACCCTTAAACGAACCATTGATCTGGTCGTTAAATGCACAGAAGAAAAGAATTCTCTGTTGCAAAATACGGTGTTCTCCCACTTCCGACAATTAAATGCGATTGAATTTAAAGGCATCAACGATCCGTTAACGCTGGCTGACTATAACCGAATTATGATGCGAGCTTGGGGATTGGGCGGTTTGCAAGCTAAAACCAAGGCACCAACCGAGGCGGAAATCAAGGCGGAAACCGAGGCGGAAACCGACGAGGAAACCGACGAGGAAACCGACGACACTGACGAGATTAAATATTATCGACGCCCAAGTCAAAGAACGTTGACTATTGTTTGTATCAGTCGTCCTAATAAAATTCTCGATCAACTCCAAGACGAGTTAGGATTTAAAAAAACCAATGAGTCGGGGATTTATCATTGTCAAGACCAACAAATACCACGGTGGATTATTTTCCCGTCGGAATTGGCATTGGTACCGAAAAATTACCCGCTGTTGCCTTTGGCACGAAGCGAAAAATTAGAACAATTTTTGTCTTTATGTCTGCGTGAAGGCTTGGTAGACTATCTTCAACTGATAAAAGACATTGGATTGCTTACTGATCCGGATATCATCTGGAGAAAAATTTTGGAGGTACAACAGATGAAACCACAAATACGAGAAGACACTTGGCCGTATATTGACCAATTTTTCCGCGAAATGCCAGAAGCGATGCGGAAAATCCCGACTTTCCAAGATGCACTGTCCCTGAGCGAACTACGCACTCAGCAGCGGATATTAATTCGTCAGTTACGCCGCAAATTTGCTCCGGTACCCGATAGCGTTATTGAGAAAATTAAAGCCACCGATAATATTGATTTGCTTGATAATTGGCTCGATAAGATCATTAGCGCGGATTCTTTAGCAAACACTGGACTGCGAAGCTAATTGTGAATTGTGAATTGTGTTTCAGGCAAAAGTTTTTCTCCGAAAAACTTTAGCCTGAAATTGTGAATTGTGAACCGAAGCTCAGCGAAGTTAATTGTGAATGAATTGCTCAGCAAGCGTAGGGTGCTTACATCAAGCACCGATGAGCCATATCCGCCGGGGGCCTGTGCGTGGGACGCGCCCTACAAACACTTGGTTTGAGTTTCTGATTACTTGGACTTTCTCAACGGGAATTAAATGTAAAAATGCCTACTATTTCAAAGTTTTATGGTATTATTGTTCGCATGTTTTATAAGGATCATGCACCACCGCATTTCCATGCAATCTATGGGGAATACGAATTGTTGATGGGTATTTCGCCAATTTTGGAAGGTGAAGCACCTAACCGTGTGCGTTCTATGATACTAGAATGGAGTGCTTTGCACCGAACTGCTCGACAATTGCGAACGTTGTCAAAACGGTCAAACACCATTACCCATTAGCAGTGATAATATGCTACACACCATTATTCAAATCGATGTAGAACCTGATTAGACGTTGCGACTCACTTACGGTGATGGAGAAACCATTCTCGCGGATTTTAAGCCTTTGATTGAGCAAGGCGGCAAGTTTTCAAAATTGGGCAATCCCCAATTTTTTAAACAGATAGGGCAACGTGGACGTTATATTAAATGGCCTGGCGAGATTGCGTGCTGATGCGTTGCGATACCAAATGGAACAACCAGAAACGAGGGCTGTTTGTTTGTAGTAGTCGTCTTTAGCGACTAAAGTGTCCCCGTTTGTAGTCGTCTTTAGCAAGCGTTGGGTGCGTCCCACGCACCTTTAATTTGAACTACAAGGATTGTTTATGGGATTGGCTCCGAGTCATACCAAGCTTCAAATCCTTTCATAAGCAAACCTTGTCGTTAGACAAAGATTGTTTATAAAAAGGGATTAGCTCCGAGTTATGCCAAGGAGAAAATCCTTTCATAAGCAAGCAATCCTTGTAGTTGTACAAAGATTGTTTATAAAAACGGATTGGCTCCGAGTCATGCCAAGGAGAGAATTCTTTCATAAGCAAGCAATAGTTAGACAAAGTTTGTTTTATTCGCTTCTTTCGGAAAGAAGTAGCACTGAATCCTAATAAGCACTTTTTCTGGGTAACACTCTCAATATTTTGATAGTGTGAGTTTTAGAAACGAAAGTGAAACGAACACGCCATCGCCCTACGCGCAAACGCCATTCATTCTTGTGGCCCCTGATTTTCCTAATATCCGCAAGAGACGGATTGTCGGCGAGTCTATCAATGGCTTGTATAACCGCTTGCCGAACAGACTCAGATAGTTGAGTAATATCTCTTTCTGCCGCTGAAGTAACAAAGATAGTCCAAGACATTATTGTTGACCTCGCAACCTAAGTTTAACTTCATCCCAAGAAGAAATTTCATCCCTAGCCACTTCTTCTCTCGCTTCTTGGACAAGACGTTCTTCTTCTTCAGTTATCATTTCATCTTCATAAGGTGCGTTAGACAACGCTTGTAAAACGGGATCACTATGGCTATGGATATAATTTAAAAACCATTGGACTGCCGATAATTCGCAGTCAGGTAACGTGTCAATCAGGCGATATAATTCTGTTCTCGTGGTCATATTCTTATCCTTTCAGTACCTAAGTTCGTAGGTGGCCTGCAAGTGGGCGGCAATCATTCCTTCAAGCCCAAAATAGTACGCCGGCCTGCTTCAATGCCATTAAGTTAAGAAATAAACGAGAAAGAGCCAAAGCTAAAGTCCCCTAAAGGGGACTGGTAAATTCAGGATTTTTTTCAGAAGCAAACGATATGGCATTGAGTCTTCAGTGCCCTT
>QNER01001193.1 GCA_003646175.1 Candidatus Parabeggiatoa sp. nov. 1 | reverse complement strand
TGATTCCGATGCTCTGGCTATAGCGACTTTGGGTACCGGTGAACTTATAAGCTTTCACCGAGACAATTTTTATAATATCAATTTCCGACCGGTGCAAACACGGCGAAGATACCATGACCTGAGCAAGCACCTACGTGGTAGGGTTAAATATCAGATTAATGAAAACTCCAGTGGATTTAGGAAAGGGGATATTGTTTTAGTTAAAGATAGATATGTGAAACAAGTTAACTCTATCTATTCAACTGGCGCTTTAGCCTTTAAGAGAGTTAAAGGAGAACCCGGCAGCTCGATGCCAAAGAATTGCCGGCTACTTGAGCGTCAGAGTTCAATAGTATTTTCTTCTATTTAATACCATTAAATACCATTAAATAATTGAATGGATACAATACCCATTTTGGGCATAAAGGCCAGGTAAGTCCGTCGCACGAGTACGGTTGAAGCGGCGAGACAAATCATAAGAAGGCGCAACGTACTTGATTGCGCCACTGGCAACGGGATTCCGAGAGTCGTTATTGATATCGCACTTAATCAACAAAGACCATGTATATTCAACGCCTTTTTCCAAACGGACATTGTACCGAGCCAATGACAAGGCATGTATGCCAGCATTGACTGACGAATAAAACGTAGTCTCTACCAACGGCTCAACGTAATCAAAAGAATAGGGATCCGTTTTTTGTTGCAAAGTAAACTCAAACTGAGCGGACACCGGTTTAGAAACGTACCAATACAAAGTCGGCTGAGTTTTAGTGGTATAGCCGATGTGGTTTGGCACTAAAATGCGCAAAACGAAATTATAAAAATCAAAAACTTAATAAATATATTAAAAAAAGGTTATTAAAAATGGATTGTAATCAAACACAAAATCAAATATCAATGCTTTTTGGAATTTCGCTGTCATTTCTGTCATAAAGTAATTAAACGACGTTGCTATGGAATTTCAAAAGACAGAACACGGGTAGAAACGTCATTACAAGAAGTTCAGGATATTTTTTGTTTATTTTATGAGAGTCCTTTCTGAATAACCATGATTTTTATGCTATTTTTAACGATATGATTTTACATAATATTTTAAAAACCCGGTTCGTCGCAATAAGCCTTCATAAGTAACTTACTGTTTTAAGAGAATTTAATTACCCCGCAAAATCCAAGAGAGCCTTATTTTTTTAAAGGAATCAGTCTATGACGCGACCACATTTTTTGATGATACCCTTCATCTGTATTCTGCTGTTTTTTTCTAGCCAAGCGGTGGCTACCAGTGGGAACCTATTGCAACAAGGCCAAGAATTTTTCCAACGCGGTGCCTTTGTACAAGCCATTCAGCGTTGGAAAGCCGCACTGAATCAGCCCGGACAAGAACCCTACCAACGCATTGACACGTTGATTCGTCTTGCGGCGGCCTATCAAGCTTTGGGCGATTACACTTCGGCCTACACGCTTCTTTACCAACAAGCGTTGCCTCTCGCCGAGCGCAGCGGCATCCCTGAACAACGAGTGCTGATACATAGCTATTTAGGCGATATATTGCTCGCCATGCGGAAACCAGAAGCGGCGAAAAAATACCTTGACGACAGTCTTAGCCTAGCTCGTACACTGGATGCCCCGTTGGTTTTGGCCCATCTGCTCAATAACCTTGGCAATGTGTGGCTTGTTCAGCAAACTTATGCGGCTCAGGATCGGTTTGTCCGGCAAGCTTATTCAGAAGCACTGAAAGCTTACCAAGAAGCCGCTCAACTGGCTCAACGCGGCGGAGACACGAGCTTACAAATCAAGGCCTTGAGCAATCAGATACAAGCTCATCTCAAAGTGAACGAAAAATTAGCCGAACTGATGGCGAGACTTGATGTTAGGTATCAAGGTGCCCTTAAAAGCTTTAGAAAACAAGTGCAGGAAAATGTTAGGCAGAGCGTCCAAACGTTGGAAACGGCGAGAAGCCTTGTGTCCAGACTCCCAGAGAGTTACGACAAAGGATTTCACCTGCTCGGTTTGGGACAACTGGCGTTGCGCCTTCACAAGCAAATCCCCAAAATCCCCGCTAATCCAAAAATTCCCGCTAACTCCCCTTTCTCAAACGGAGGAACGGCACAACTTCCCCGTTTATCAAACGGAGGCATGCAACAGCTTATAACGGCCTATCAGCTCTTAAATGAGGCCCTACAACTTGCCAAGCGGCAACAGGATAACTACTTAATGGCTTATGCCAAGGGCCTTTTAGGAGAAGTTTATGAACGCAAGCAGCGTTATCGGGAAGCGTTGCAACTGACTCGTCAAGCGATATTCTTTGCTCAAGACGATCCCAGTCTTTTATACCTTTGGGAATGGCAACTAGGCCGTATTTTACAAGCACAATCAGCAACATTATGTGTTCCACCCGCAAAAACAGATTGTGCAAAACAACATTTGGCCGCGGCCAGAAAAGCTTATCAGCAAGCCAGTCAGCATTTACGCGCCATTCAAACCGAACTGTTCGTCGGCCAGCGTAACAGTCAAGAAGTTTTTTATGAGCGCATACGCCCAGTGTATTTTGGCCTGGCTGATATCTTGCTCCAACAGGCCGCAGCGGCCGCCTCACCTGAACTCAAAGCAGAACTCTTGGAAAAAGCCATTTCCAGTGTAGAAATGCTGAAAGAAAGCGAATTACAAGAGTATTTTCAGAACGACTGTATCTCAAGCCAGTCAGAAGAAAAGAAGTTAGACCAAATACTGGACAAAAAAACGGCGATACTCTATCCTATTTTGCTTCCAAATCGCACCGAGTTATTGCTTCGTCGGCCTGATGGCATCTATCAAGAAGTGGTGCCCGTTGGCGCTGACACGTTGGGGCGGACAGTGCATCAATTTCGTGCCAATCTGCAAACACGTCATAAAAATAAGTTCATTATCCAAGCACGA
>QNER01001192.1 GCA_003646175.1 Candidatus Parabeggiatoa sp. nov. 1 | reverse complement strand
CAGCAAAGGATTGATGAAAGATGGCGATAAAACGTATGACAGTGCTGACGAGTACCGAGTCAAGTTGGAAACCCATGATAAAGCACTGCTGGAAGCTTTGGTAGATGAAATCAGGATTTATGAGGAATTGGAAAACAATGCGGCGAAAACCGGCATAGATGTCAAACGGAACTGGACAAGATTTCCGCTCCAAAAGGAAAATTATAACAACACCGAATATGGTCAATATCTTGATGAATTTGTCTATATTGAAGATCGAGAACTCAAACGTCTCATGGTGAACTTGGGGATTAATGCTTTTACGGTTGGCGGTTTTGTCGTGGGTTATGATGGTAGGAAAATACTGGAACGTCCTGAGTTTGGGCTTGACTATAAGCTCAATGCAATCGTTCATATTAGCAATACCATGCTACAAAGCTGGTTGTTTACTGCGCGATATAACGATAAAAGAGAACACGTCGGTAGAACCATCGTCGATTTAAAACCGGCGCAATTTGTTGTTCAGGCCGATGACATCAGAAATGCAGAACTGTTGCCGGCCGTTGTGATTGATATCGGGCCGGCCGAAAACACCGAGAATATCTATACTTATCTGAAAGATGTCGCCTATATGAAAGAACTGGTACCGGCTTTTGCGGCCGAAATGGTAAGAAAGATAGGCCTATCAGAACAAGATAAGCAGGCTGCAAAGCAAACGGTTTATCAAGAGATTATCAATTATCTTGAGAAGTGCAAGCAAACCGGTACCCACCCGAAACTGATTCAACCCAGCGAATTTATTGAGTTGGTTGATAAATTTGTGACTAGTATCAGGGCAAAGTTGTCTTAATTAATAACTACAGGGATTGTTTATAAGAAAGGATTTTAAAAACCATAACTACAGGGATTGTTTATAAGAAAGGATTTTAAAAAACCTGACTACAGAGATTGTATGCTTATGAAAGTATTTTTAAGGGGGTAGTAACAAAGCGTACCCCATATCCTAATGGCACGCACGATAGAAATTTTGGTTGTGTAAGCCAGGGGCAACGCCCCTGGTTAAGTAAGTAATTTGCACCTTCGGTGCTTTAAAACCTAGCCCCAACGGGGCGTATTATTAAAGCCAGGGGCAACGCCCCTGGTTGAACGGGGGTTGCAACCCCGTCCACAACGTATCGTGCGTGCCATTACCCCATATCCCTTCTTATAAATCCTTTCTTATATACAATCCTTGTAGTTATTATTTTTTGGTAAAATTTAAGCCCTGGTATGTTTTAATCCTTTCTTATAAACAATCCTTGTCGTTATTATTTTTTGATAAAATTTAAGCGATGGTATGTTTTAATCCTTTCTTATAAACAATCCTTGTAGTTATTGTTTGGTAATATTTAAGCCATGGTAGTATAATTAAACTTCAACCAATCGTTTCTGATAAAAACATGTTTTTGGTTGATTTCTAAAGTTCATCACCCTGATATACATGAATTTATTAATATTAAGCATCTGAAATTAACTGAGATTAACGGAGTTTTTAATATGGCACTAACCCTCACCGAAAAAGCGGCCAAACACGTCCAAAAAAGCATCGCCAGTCGAGGCAAAGGCATCGGCTTACGCCTTGGTGTAAGAACTTCTGGCTGTTCCGGCATGGCTTACACCATGGAATTTGTCGATGAACTTGCAGAACACGATCAAGTGTTTGAATCACAAGGCGTGAAAATCGTGGTTGATCCCAAAAGCCTCGTCTACATTGACGGCACCGAACTTGACTTGGTGCGAGAAGGCTTAAACGAAGGCTTTCAATTCAACAACCCCAACATCAAAGACGAATGTGGCTGCGGCGAAAGTTTTAACGTGTAAGAATTTTTGTAACTACTCAGCCCCAACGGGGCTCCTTATTATAGCCTGGGGCAACGCCCCAGGTGCAGGTGTTTATGTGAAAGCCCTTTCGGGGCGCATTAAAAAAATGGCCCCTTCACCCAGGGCGCTGCCCTGGGCTTTAATAAAGCGCCCTTTCAGGGCTGAGTAGTTACGATTTTTTTAGAGAAATCTGGCAAGTGGAGTCAAGTGAGGCATTGATGTACCCGCTAAGCTTAGACTCCTAGATAACAAGTACAACTTCTTTCCGGATGTGACAGATTTTTTTCAGATACTTCGCTCCTTTGAAAAGGGTGATAATGTGTGTTAAGAAGTTATGGCTCATTTCTCCAAGCCTTTTTCAAGACATTGAGCTTGCCTTAACAAAATCAATCCGTAAAATCCGTCAATCCGTTGTACTTCCCATATAACTGAATCCTTCTGACTGATATGTCTTTAACTGCTAATCATTTCGAGGTGTTTGATATACCAGTCTCTTTTGAAATAGAGACAAACACGCTCGCCCAACGCTATCGGGAATTACAACGCACAGTACATCCCGATAAATATGCCAGTGCGCCAGAGAGAGAACGCCGTTTAGCCATGCAAAAAGCGACGCAAATTAATGAAGCGTTTGAAACTCTGAAAAATCCCCTGACTCGCGGACGTTATTTATTGCAATTGCAAGGGGTAGATACCAATGAAGAAAATGACACGGCGATGGATACTGAGTTCTTGATGGCACAAATGGAATTGCGTGAAGAGCTTGCTGACATCAAGCAAAAATCACAACCTATTGAGGCTTTAGAAACTTTTTTGAGCCACCTCAAACAAGAACAGCAACGCTTGATTGACACATTAAGCCAACAATTTGCACAACAAAATTATCAAAGTGCTCGTGAAACAGTTCGTCGGTTCCAGTTTTTCGTGCGATTAGATGAAGAAGCCTTGAGGTTGGAAGAAGAGCTTATTTAGGACATTGAACTGGGGTGGTGAAAATTGTGTTCGTGGCTAATTTTTTTTGTGCATAAAAAACGTTAGTCGCGAAAACTATTAAT
>QNER01001191.1 GCA_003646175.1 Candidatus Parabeggiatoa sp. nov. 1 | reverse complement strand
TTGGCGGGCTTTTGGGAGTTATATGAGGCGGCGGTATTGGATTATCACTCACCCATCGTTAATTTTGGAGAAACTCTCACGATTGGGGCTTTGGAAGAAGAGGCCTGTCGGCAATTAGCCACTAAGCCAATGGCAATGCTCGGTATTCGCTACACCTCTGATGAACTAATTGAACAAATCCTCACCGCCACGGGGCGACGGGCTAATTTGGTAGCAACGGCGTGCGACGACATGCTACAAAATCTGCCAACAGATAGGCGAGTGTTAAACCAACAAGATGTCACACGCGCTTTACACAGTGACGCCTTGGGACAAGCAATGGCCGTTTGGAAAAAAGTCTGCAATGATGAGAAAGATCAAATGGCTCGTTTAGTTCGTATTATCGTCTATGCAACAGTCGAAAAAGGCGAAATGACCACAGTGATGGAAGTGCTTAACGCGCATCAGCAAAGTTATACCCCTGAACAGTTAAAACAATCACTTGAGCGTCTGGAATCAGAAAAAGGCCAATTGACGGTCACAGATGTAATGGCACTGCTGAACGCGCATAAATCGGTTTATACCGATGAACAATTAGAACAATCACTAACGCGTCTGGAATTGGCGTATATTATTCAGCGCGAGACACATGAGAACGGTAAAAATCGTTATCGTTACTGTGTGCCACTGTTTCGGGAATGGTTGTTGAGGCAAGACGTGAAGGCGTTGTTGGAACAAGAATTTAGGGCCTAACACTCCTCTAAATCCCTTCCCAATAGAGAGGACTACTCTATGCACACAAGTCCCAACTGAGAGGAGAATAAGATGTTTTGGAAGGCGAAAACTAGGCTTTATCTTCAAGGCTTAATTGCTGTGGGGCTACTAAGCTTGTTGATATTTATCCTGGGGCTAGGCTTGTTACCTAATACACAATTAGGCTATAAAATTAACACAATTGCTGGTAGTGGAATGCCAGAATATGCTGGCGATGGTGGCGATGCGAAAGCAGCAAAAATCAAACATCCACGCGGACTTGCCGTAGATAAGGCGGGTAATTTGTATATTGCTGATGCTGAAAATCATCGTGTTCGCAAAGTGGACATAGGAACGGGTATTATCACCACGATTGCTGGTGGTGGTTCACAAACGGTTCCTTGCAATCAAGATGCAAAACCTATCAAAGCCACAGATGCCTTTCTTTACGAGCCAATCAGTGTGGTTGTGGATGAGGTTAACAACTTGTATATTCTCGTTACCGCTTGTGTTTATAAAGTCACCCAAAATCTTATTATGCCTTTTATAGGTAGCGATAAACCGGGTTATAACGGTGATGGGAATGCTTTAGGAACACCCATTAATGCACAGTATGGGGATATTTCATTAGACCCTCAAAATGAATTCCTTTATATTGCTGATAGAGAAAACCATTGTATTCGCATGGTCAATCTCAATGATAAACCACATCAAATGACGACTGTCGCCGGTATTTGTGGGAAGCTTGGATATGATCATGAGGGAAAAGCCACCGAAGTCAGACTCTATCTACCAGAAGATGTCGTCTTAGATAAAGAGGGCAACATGTATATTGCGGATACTGCCAATCTCGTTATTCGTTATGTGTATGTGGATAAGAAGACAAATAGGCTAACGACTACTACTATCGCTGGCAAAAACGGAATTAAAAAACATGGCGGTGATAATGGCCCGGCGATAGAGGCAACGTTCGCACACCCGATTGATCTTGTGATAGATAACTCAGGTGAGCTATATATTGTTGATCAAGAAAGTCATCGCATTCGTCACATCGATCACGATAAAAAGATCAGAACCATCGCGGGGAATGGAGAACAAACTTATCGTGGTGATGGCGGCGGTGATGCCACGGAAGCTTCGTTAAATCATCCTAAAGATATCGCTTTAATATCAGATAGTAAGGAGGGTTCCTTTATCGGGTTGTATGTGAGTGATAAACGTAACCATCGTATCCGCAAGCTGGAACGGATACAAGAGCCACCACCACTTCTTCCATGGTGGCTAATAATTTTAGGTTTAGTTCTGTTGCTCGGTATTGGTATCGCGATTTATTACTTGCGTTTATATCGTCATCCCATTGTACAAGCGTTATCTGCTGACACGTCACGATTATTAACAACACCGTTAGAGCAACTGGCCCAAACCAAGCGTTTGTTACAACGTACCCACCGTCTTGACACGGTTTTGGTAAACAATGAAGTGCCGGTAGAATGGTTAGACAATGCCATCCACTTTGCCACGATGTCCAATGCTCAGCGCACAGCCTTGTTAGCCCAAAGACTGATTGCGACGGAAAAAGCCACGGAGAATGCCGATATCTTTATGCTGAAGTTAGGCGAAGCCTTTCCACTCAATTTAAGCCGCTGTCTGCTATATTTTCCGCCGACTGATTTGCCCACTCAAGATGTCGTCCTACAGTTACAGCAAGATGAAATGGTTTTCCAAAACGTTCTGGTGATCAGTTTAGAAGCCTCTCAACAGAACGCGTTACGTCCACACGGCGAAAATCTCACGACTCAGTGGATCGTACCCAATAGCCGAGAATTAACGGAATTGCTGTTATCGCCGGAACCGACTCAAGTGTTTGTTCGCTTATTGGCAAACCAATTAAAAGTCACCAACCTATCACCTTATCAAACGCGTGGTGGCGTGACTAAAGACAGCAGTTTTTTTGGGCGCGAGAAAATTTTAGCGCAAATCCTCAACCGTGAACCGATGAATTATCTTATCATTGGTGGGCGGCAATTGGGTAAATCAAGTTTACTCAGACGGATAGAACGGCATTATCAAAACCATCCCAAGGTAGACTGTTTTTATCTGTCGTTGCGGAAAGATAATTTGCAGCAAGTCAAGCTGACATTCGGTTTAGCCAAAGACGCACCGTTGCTGAC
>QNER01001190.1 GCA_003646175.1 Candidatus Parabeggiatoa sp. nov. 1 | reverse complement strand
TGGAGGACTATATCATTTACAAATGACGCGCTGTCTTATCTAAGATGCTATTAACATATTTGTGACTGTGTTCTGCTCCAAACTTTTTTGCCAATTCTACCGCCTCATTAATCACAACCTTAAAAGGAATATCTGGGCAGTGTTTTAACTCATAGCAACCTATCCGTAAAATCGCACGTTCAATTTGATCAACTTGGGCGGGGGTACGATCCAAGAATGGGGCAAACGCCATATCTAATTGATTAACCTGTTGGGAAATGCCATGCAACAACTTGTTAAAATAGGGAATATCAGTCTGAGACATACCCGGTTCATCTAATAGCCTATCTTTCCCATCCAAAAATTGTGATTCAATTATTTGAGTATCTTGCCCGGTGAGTTGCCATTGATATAAGGCTTGCAACACACGTTGACGTGCAGCGGTGCGGGCTTTGGGCGAAAAATGTGGTTTTGCTGGCATGGTAATTGGTCGTTTTGTGTGGGTTTGTCAGAAAATAGGAGCCTAATCTTGCTGTAAGTTTTGTTGCTGTAAATAGTCTTGTGAAAGTCCAAAGCATAACTACGCCGGTACCATCATGGCAAAATTGACACTCGATGTTCAAGTTAAAATTTGTTAATCAACTAATGGTAGTCCCTACAAATCAGTGGCGGTATTAAAAATCAATGAGTTACAAAGATAGGGCTAAAAAGTCGGCTGGAATCGTTGTCCACAGCACTTTGGATTTTTCCCGCGTCAATTTGCTTAACATGCCAAAAATCAGTACCTCCATCTGTTTGTAGGGACTGCCCAAACTTTGGACTCCCGCAAAAATGTCTCGTATACTCAGCAACGGAACAAATTTAACTTTTTTGGTAAACCAAAATCATTCAATAATTAGCCTCTTGCAAAACCCCAGGTTGGCACCTGGGGCTATTGAAATTCAACTGGGGTGTTAAATTTGAAGCGATTTTGTGGTTTATTTTTCACCCGATTTTGGTTCTGTCGCTATAAATCCGGTTTTTCCCAAAAATCGGATTTCAAATATCGAGTTACGGTGAGATTGACAATGCCGTAACCACGTCAGATTTAACACCCCAGGCCGGCCCCCTACAAATATTATTTAAAATCATAAGCTTAAATACTTATGTATAACGATGAGGGCGAAACCTGGAGAAACATTTAAGAGTTTTGCAAGAGGCTCTAATGATTTGAATTAAAAAAAACGCAGTGTTAACTCTGTGCCCTCTGTGTGTCTATTTAGGTATTTTTTAATTCATTATTAATATAATCAACCACTTCCAATCCAAAACCAGAAAGCGCATGCATTTTCTTTGGCGCGCTGAGTACCCGCATTTTGCGTACCCCTAAATCCGACAAAATTTGTGCCCCCAAACCATAAGTGCGTAAATCATGCGTTGAGGGTTGTGCCGGTAAATCTTCACCTTGATCTTGACGACAACAATAACGAATTCGATTCACAATGGCTTTAGGCTCTTCCTGTTGATGTAGCATTACCACAACCCCACATTCTTCTTCAGCCACCCGTCTTAGCGCATCACGTAAAGGCCATCCACATTCTTCACGCACACTCGCCGTCAAATCACACAAGGCATTGTGAATATGTACTCGTACCAAAAGCGGTTCACTTGACTGTATTTGTCCTTTGACCAAAGCAAAATGCAGTACATCATCAATACTATCCTGATAAGCAAACAGTTGAAATTCACCAAACTCGGTAGGCCAGCTGCAACTCGTCACACGTTCCACCGTTTTTTCATGCTCAACACGAAAATGGATTAAATCGGCAATCGTCCCGATTTTTAAATTATGCAGCTCGGCAAACACTTCCAAATCCGGGCGACGTGCCATACTACCATCCTCGTTAAGGATTTCCACAATCACCGTTGCCGGCTCTAAACCGGCCAACCTAGCTAAATCACACCCCGCCTCTGTATGTCCAGCGCGCCGAAGCACCCCGCCCGGCTGGGCCATTAAAGGAAAAATATGCCCCGGTTGCACAAGATCAGAAGGTTTAGCCCCATTTGCGACAGCTGTGCGAATCGTCACCGCTCGATCCGCTGCCGAAATACCCGTTGTCACGTCCTTAGCGGCTTCAATTGACACCGTAAAATTTGTGCCTAAAGGGGCACTGTTATCATTAACCATCAACGGTAATTGTAATTGCCGACAACGCTCGCGGGTCAAAGTCAAACAAATCAAACCGCGCCCATAACGGGCCATAAAGTTAATATCTTCGGCCCGTGTTTTCTCGGCAGCCATGATTAAATCGCCTTCATTTTCACGATCTTCATCGTCCATGAGGACAACCATTTTTCCTTGCTGAATATCAGCGATAATTTCTTCTATGCTATTTAAAGACATGACTGGATCACAGTGGTATATGCAGTACGAAATAAGATTTTATAAATTATATATATTATATATTAAGAAAGCTTGCTGGATTCAAACTAAAGTTTGGATGTCGATTTTTTTTTGCCCAAAAACTCACCCAATCACGCCTAAAGTTTTTAGGCCCAATTCTGTTAGAAACCTTCAAGGTTTTGGGAACCTTGAAGGTTTTGTCCTACTGTTAGAAACCGTAAAGCGTTTTGGGAACCTTGAAGGTTTTGTCCTACTGTTAGAAACCGTAAAGCGTTTTGGGAACCTTTACGGTTTTGCCCTACTGTTAGAAACCTTCAAGGTTTTGGAAACGCTTTACGGTTTTGCCCTACTGTTAGAAACCTTCAAGGTTTTGGGAACCTTCAAGGTTTTGCCCTAAAGATTTTTCAGCAACGTCTATATTTGGGTATAAGGATCGCCCCACTCAGTAGTGTATTTAATCTCAAAATCAATCACTGCTCCGGCTAATTTCCGCTTAATGGGCAAATGGGCAATTTCAGCCGTACTCTTATTATTGGGCACCACAGT
>QNER01001189.1 GCA_003646175.1 Candidatus Parabeggiatoa sp. nov. 1 | reverse complement strand
TGGTTTTGTAATGGTTTTGGCAAAGCATGATCACCTAACGGTTTACCATAAGGATTAAATCGTGCGATTCGCTTAGTATTTTCTATGACAATCAGTAATTGACTATCACCAACCACACCATTATATCCCTTTAAAATAGCGACACCTTCTGCATCTCGCCACTTTAAAACATGTCCCGATTTATTTTGCAATTGATAAGCTGACACAAAGCGAATACCAGTCAGGATATTATTAGTCATCAAAGGCCGCAGGTGAAAGATGACACCCCGATCCGACAACGCATACAAAAGCTTTTCATCCTCATCCCAAGCCAACCCCGATAATTGCCCTAATCTGAACCCATTGACTTTAGTCGGCGGTAATTCCAACGTCCCACGTAAACGGATACCCATATAAACATTACCGACTTGATATTGCTCAGACAGCTTAAAGGGATGATTGGAAGAACGAAAACTGGCAACAACTATCCCTAGCAATAAAAAGAGGATAATTTTTTTAGTAGCTCGGTAATAGGGGCGATGAATCATGTTGCTTTGCTCAGTTAAATATTTGATGTTCAAGTGTTTTCCAAAACCGCCCGATAACTACAAGGATTGTTTATAAGAAAGGATTTACCAGAAAGGATTTAACTTGACAATGTCACATTAAGACGAACCTTGTATGAGAAGTAGCGTTATCAAGAGTACAAGGCGAACCTTGTACGATAAAACCGTGTGTTCAGGAGTACAAGGCGAGCCTTGTACGAGAATCCGCGTGTTCATTCGTTTCAGGCGAACCTTGTACGATAAAACCGTGTGTTCATTCGTTTCAGGCGAACCTTGTACGATAAAACCGTGTGTTCATTCGTTTCAGGCGAACCTTGTACGATAAAACCGTGTGTTCATTCGTTTCAGGCGAACCTTGTACGAGAATCCGTGTGTTCATTCGTTTCAGGCGAACCTTGTACGAGAATCCGCGTGGTAATTGAAATGTGACATTGTCAAGTTAATGCTCTGATTATTGACATACTGCTTATTGTAAATTACCGCTTTCACGGGAATGACAAATCCTTTATAATAAATCCCTTATTATAAACAATCCCTGTAGTTATTTCTTTATAATAAATCCCTTCATAAGCAAACAATCCTTGTAGTTATTTAATAAGTTGATTCAACTCAAAAATCGGCATCAATATCGCCAACACAATCATCAACACAACACCGCCCATGACTAAAATCAGCAACGGTTCAAACAATCCCAACAATACCCCAATCAACGCTTCAAGTTCACGTTCCTGCATAATAGCGGCACGTTCTAACATATTTTCAAGATTGCCACTCGCCTCGCCGCTCGCAATTAAATACACTGTCATCGGCGGAAATAAACCACTTTGCTCTAACGCATTATGTAGGCTACTGCCTTCGCGGACTTTATTAGTGGCTTCAACGGCAGCTTGACGCATAAGACGGTTAGACAATACTTGAGCAGTGATATGTAGAGCATCCAACATCGGTACTCCACTTTCCGTCAGTATACTTAACGTGCGGGTAAACCGTGCCACATTGGCCCCCCGTTCTAAACGCGATATCAACGGTAGACGCAAGCGTAAACGGTGAAACATCACTAATGGTTTATCAAAACGCAACAAATAGCGCAATCCCACCACCCCTGCTATCAGCAACAGCAATAGCCAAATACCCCAATCTCGCAAAAAATCGCTAAATAAAATCAGGGCCCGTGTTAGCCAAGGCAATTCTTGATTAATATGACTAAACACTTGCACCACTTGTGGCACAACATAAGCCAACAATCCGACGACCACCAATATTGCCACCGCACTCAGTAACGCCGGATAAAACAATGCCAATACCGTTTTTTGGTGAATATATTGACGATTTTCAGTGTACTCCGCCAGACGTTCTAATACCAAATCTAAGTGTCCGGATTGTTCACCAGCGGCAACTGTCGCCTGATAAACTGACGGAAAAACACTCGGAAAATCGCCCAATCCTTCCGCCAAGCTATGCCCCTCCAACACACGCGAACGCACCGCTAACAACATACTTTTTAAGCGGGTTTTCTCGGTTTGTTCAGAAATCGCCCGCAACGCCTCTTCCAAAGCTAAACCAGAGCGTACCAATGTTGCCAATTGACGAGTCAACAAAGCTAAATCGGTCGCACTGATAGAAACGCGGCGGTGTTGACGCTTGGCAGTTGGGCGAACCACTTCTTCTATAGCGAGCGGTGTTAAGCCTTGCTCACGGATTTGTTGACGGATTTGTCGAGGCGTGTCACCTTCCAACACCCCTTTACGAGTGCGCCCGGTTTTATCTAATGCCGCGTATTCAAAAGCAGCCAAAATTAATAACCTCAGTGATAATTGACAATTTTAACACCATAAGCATATTGAATACCACTCTTTAGTACAACGGATACGCGAAAAAAACGGATAAAAATAAAGTCTATATGTTGGTGCATCGTGATAGAATCTGACTAGGAGTACAAGGCGAACCTTGTACCAAAAAAATCCGTCAAATCCGTTGTACTAGAGAATATGACCAGGAGTACAAGGCGAACCTTGTACCAAAAAAATCCGTCAAATCCGGAAAGAAGTTGTACTAGAGAATATGACTAGTGCACGATCGCTCCAATATCCATACCACCCCCAGCCAACAGCTAAAGCAGTTGTCTGAAAGCTCAAGTCGGCTAAAGCCGACTAACCCTCTTGCAGTGCCCTTCAGGGTACTTGAGCTTTTAGACAACGGCTTTAGCCGTTGGCGTTGGGGTGGTATCGATACTGAAGCGATCCTGCACCAGGAGTACAAGGCGAACCTTGTACCAAAAAAATCCGTCAAATCCGTTGTACTAGAGAATCTGACCAGGAGTACAAGGCGAACCTTGTACCAAAAAAATCCGTCAAATCCGTTGTACTAGA
>QNER01001188.1 GCA_003646175.1 Candidatus Parabeggiatoa sp. nov. 1 | reverse complement strand
TTTGCCAAACTAAAGTTTGGACTCCTTTTTCTGAAAGTCTATAGCCTAAAGGTCAATTTTGAACGGTTCAAAGCAGCCCTCGTCTCGTCTGGGTGCATCTAAGAAGTTTAGGATAATGTGTGAGTACTATCCGTTTATTTCGAGTATCCGCTGTACTGTCTGTGGATTAGGAATGCCCACACAAGCCTTAAGTCCGCGTAATCGCTTCTACCGGCACATACCGCGCCGCTCGCCAAGCCGGATATAAACTTGCGATCAATCCCAAACCAATAACCAGCACATTGGCGGTCACAATATCCGAGGTACTCAACACCGGATAGATAAGGCTGCTTAAACCGGCCATCTCATAACCGGCCGCATAGCGGGAAAAATCCAAGCCACCAGCCGTCAAAATCAAGGTTGCCCAACTCATCAGGTTGCCGACGATTAACCCAATTGCCAACAAAAATAAGGATTCAAACAGGACTTGTCCGACTATCCAGCGAGGTTTCATACCCAAGGCCTGAAATAAACCAATTTCGCGTGTGCGTTCAAAAACGGCCATCAGCAACGTGTTGACTAATCCAAAAGCCATCGCGATGAACACGACAAAATACCAAATGAGTAAAAACCCCTCGAAGACGGTCACCATAACCACCACTAATGGACTAATTGTCTGTAAAGGTTGTACATCCAGTTCGGGGGTAGCGGCACGCAATTTTGGTAGTAAACTGTCCAACGCTTCACGATTTTGGCCTAGTATAGCCACTTCGGAAATACGATCCTGCATCCCCAGCATTTTTTGAGCCACCTGACGGCCTACAAATACAAATTGCGTCTCGATATTTTCCGTTTTAGCGTCAAAAATGCCCACCACACGAAAACCACGCTCGGCTATTTCATTCGCGTGATCTTGACTCATCAATACCACCCGCTTACCCAAACGGGTTTCCAAACGTTCAACCAACTTGCGGCCCAAAATAATGCCTTTATCATCAACACCTTCCAAATAACGTCCCTCCGTCACCGCGTTAGCAATAAAAGACACGTCTTGCTCTTGCGCCGGATCAATGCCAACCAAGGTTACGCCCATAGATTCGCGTTCACTGCTCACCACCGCTGGTACTCGCACACGCACAGCCAAGCCTTTGATATTTTCCGCATTCAAGAAATCCACCAGCTTCTGATTAGGTGCTGGCATACTGTTATTTATCACCGGATCATCAAGATAACCGGGGGCATGAATTTGAATATGACCGACAAGGTTCTGAATGGCGTTATTGACATACTGATCCATCATACCGCGTAGAAAGGCCGAAAAACTTAACATCGACCAAACACCAATGGCGATAGCTAATAGGATAATCGCAGTACGGCGCGGATACCGCCACAGGTTGCGCCAAGCTAAGACAATCAGTAATTTCATATTTTTTTTCAGTCGCTTAAAAATTAATCAGAGTGGCTATCCGTGCAAGTTAACCTTGCACTCCGCATCGTTCTCCTATACAGATTTCATCGCATCTACCGGTTTAAGCAAACGAATCCGCAAAGCCGGATACAACGATCCAATCATCGTAAACAATAAAATCGCGGCAGGGCCCAATGTAAACGCTAACAGAGACAACTGCGGTGTCACATCTTCCGTCAAACCAAATTGTGCCCCTAATTCTTCCATACCCGGATAACTAAAACCGTAAACATAAAAGTACAGAACAACAATAGTGCCAATAGCTAAGCCAATGCCTAAACCTAACAAAGTCAACAGTAACGATTCCAACATAACCAGTTTACCAATGACAGTATGTTTTGCCCCCAAAGCCAACATGACACCAAATTCGCGCGTGCGCTCTAGCACCGCCATCAAAAAGGTGTTGAGAATGCTAAAGGTCACAATCAAAATCAAACAGCCGTACATAAACCAACCGTTAACCATATCTGCTTGAATAATTTGGAGTAAACCGGGTTCTAAGGTATCCCAGTCCAATACCACTAAATCCTCCTTTTCCAAAGGTGCGTGTTCTCCCCCCTTTTGCAAAGGGATATTGGGGGGGGGTTTGACACGCACCTGCGCGAGCACCGTTTCCAAGCCCTCCAAGTGTTCCACCATGCCAACCAAAACATGTGCGGAGCCTCCCATACTAAAAATCTCTTGAAAGGTGGTGAGCGGCATTTCTATTAATCCTCGATCCACTTCCGGAATACCGCTTTTAAAAATACCAACAATGGGCAACACCGCAGCTGCGATTGAGCCATCCCGCCCACTGCCTAGCAAAGTCAATTCATCGCCGACTTTCACTTTAAGATTACGTGCTAGGGCTTCACCGACAATAACTTCTTGAGCAGTGTCGCTGCTTAAAAACTGCCCCTGTTGAATACGTCCGGGTATGGTAGACAATTTTTCCTCATGGGCGGTTTCTACGCCAATCACTTGTACGCCATAAGTCCGTTCCTCCGACGCAACCAGTGCAAATCCATTCGCACGCGCCGCTATTTCTACTATCCCATTGATTTTACGCAACTCTTCTGCCAGTGGTTGCGCCTGGGTAATAGTGTTACGCATTTTAGGTTTTTCCAAATAACCCACACGCTGCACTTGAAAATGACCTGTCAACACTTTTAGATTGTTATCAATCATCATGTCATACGAGCCAAGTTGTATCGTAATCATAAACACCAGTAAACCGGCTGCAAAAGCAATCGCTGCAATAGTTAGCCCACTGCGGCGGGGATGGCGCCAAATATTGCGCCAAGCTAAACGTAAGATCATAGCCATTTTTCAGTTGTCAGTTGTCAATATCTAGTACAGCGGATTTTTGCTGATTATAACGGATTCTGTTGATAATAAATTCAATATGACATTTCGTGATGCTATCGCTTTTTTGGCGATAGTATCACTTTTGCACTTTAAATCCTTAATAGGCTTGCCCGTCAATTTTAAC
>QNER01001187.1 GCA_003646175.1 Candidatus Parabeggiatoa sp. nov. 1 | reverse complement strand
TTCTAAGCCTATTATGACTTTATCGCCGACTTTCGCTCCGTTGTGATTGACAATTTTGGCTATAGTATATTTTTGCGAAAGCTTAGAGCCCAAACTCGCGGTGCCACAGTTGTTGTTAGCGGCGCATTGATGACATTGGTTTGTGCGTTTTATTTGTACGTTCACAAATTTATCGTTGGCTTCAATAACAACACCCTGCTCTTCAAGCATATTTCATTTGTCAGTTTAAAGGTTAGTGTATAGTAATCAATTTATTAATAATGGAGCCTCTTGCAAAACCCCAGGTTGACACCTTTTCAGGCAAAAGTTTGCTAGAAAAACTTGAGCCTCGAATTCAAATTCAACCCCGTAGGGGTGAAACCAGGTTTTATTAAGGCTATTCACTTTTAAAAATCTCAACCCAAAAAAAATTGAATGTAAATAGCCCCAGGCGAAACCTCTCATCGTTATACATAAGTCAAAACGTAGCCCACCTCGGGTTTTTGTTGCCCACCATCTAAGCTTAAGGTGGGCTACAAATATCATTAAAATTAAGGGGCCGGCAAAAAAATACAAAGCCGGCCCTACAAATATTATTTAAATTAAGGTGGGCAACAAAAACCCGTTACCCACCCTACAAATATGATTTAAATCAAATACTTAAATACTTGTGTATAACGATGAGGGCGAAACCTGGGGAACGTTTTTCAGGCAAAAGAGTTTTGATCGATGCTCAATGTTCTAAGGCGATTTCCAAGAAAGAAAATACCAGGTGGGTAGTTTTTTACGCCGCTTCATCCCACCGCAGATTGGTATATTGTTTTCCGGAAATCGCCTAACCAAAGCTAATAGTCTTAATTGTCTTAAATGGTATATAAAAATAATCGTTTTATAATTGGCAGGCTGTCATTTTTAGGATAACAAGCCTAGCCGATCTCAAAATGTTCTAAAGTGGCTGGGGCTTGCGTTCAGTACGCAAGGTTTTTTGTTCAAACCTGAAACTTATGATCCTATTAGTTGACGAGAACCAAGTCAATCGGATTGTATTTCGCTCCCATTGATAATTATTAATGCTCTTTGGTAGATTCACCCTATCGATAATTATTAAGAGTGCTATTGTTAACTTTTGTTAACATAAATGAATCGGTACCAGTGAGTTAATTTAAGTTATTACATATGATGCTCAACTTTTTTAAATTTTAGGCAAAAGTTTACTAGAAAAACTTTTGCCTAAAAGATTGAATTTTAAGTATTAAACTTTTTATGGATATAGGCAACGATATTCACACTATAAAAATCAAACTAAAGCAATTAAAGTTGAACATTGCTGGCGTTTACTACAGTTTTTGTCTTTAGTTCCCGAATAAGTCAAAACCAAGTTCTGTGGATAAGCAGGCATTAAGTTCATCGATAATTTTGAACTCACAAGCCCGCCTATCCACCCTACGAGATCATCTTATACTGAACACCGTCATAAACTGAGCCAAACGGTAATTTCTCATAAGTTCACGAAATATGCGAATTAAGGGTTAAAAAACTCATTGAAAATCAAGTTATTTCCCATAGGCTGCTCAGGGGAATACAGCATCTGGTATCTTCTAAAGGGTTGTTTTTTTTATTAGGCACAAGAGTTTTTAACTCTTAATTCGCATGAAATCTTGTTAAATTTTCCGTTTTGAGTTTGAAGAGCGCAAAAGCGCAATTTATGCCAGCGCAAAGTATAAGTACCTTGGCATATATTTTCCAGTATTTGAACAGTGTTCAATAATTGTAGCGTCAAAGAAACCCCACCAGTAAAATACCCGCGAATTTTTGCAAAGGTACTTACTATCTCAAAAATAAGAGATAGCATCTGCCCCCACTGAAACTGTGCTCGCCACCGATTTCAGATAATATATTAACGTCGAGTTCAAAATAATTGTCTGCTATCAAGTAGTCACGATTAATATAATGATGTATCAATCAGTTATAAAACCATACGTTCTCAAAGTTTCGTTCAAAACGGCTGTGCTAAAGATAATGGCTTGTTAAAAATCCCATTAATTACCACAATAATTATACCGTTTGTCTTAAAAAAATCGTTTTATACTCAAACCATTTAAAATGAACTTCAAAACGAGACTCTCCTAAATCCAGACCTCCTAAATTGAGTTTAAATACCGCCACATTTTTTGGACAGTTAACATGCCTACCACCACATTTTTGGTAGCCCCCTACGAACCGATGTAGGCGGGTTTAGATCGCCCAATAAACACAATATATTTATGGTTTAAATTCAAATAAAACCAAGCCTTAGCTCTCTGAACACTGTTCAGTGAATGGGCCGGGCCGCTGTTGAACTGATTTTTTAAATCCCAAGAAAACCAAATTTTTATTGGGCATCTGAACACTGTTTAGTGAATGGATGTTCCGCCTATTTTGCGGTGGTATTGAGAGAAGTTTGTAATCAATTACTTTTTGCAATTATTCTTACCCTTCGCTTATTTTTTCGGCTCAAATAAATTTTATAAGTCATTGATGAAAGCGTTTAACGAGAAACGTGAACAACTGAGTGCTTTTGTCAAGATTTTCAAAGAGTCAATACGCCAAATCTGTCAGTTATTGATTTTATTAAAACCCGTTATAACATGTTGAATATAAAACTCAAAATATTAAAGAGGCGAATTAATTACCATTTAATTAAAGAGGCGCAAAAAAATAAGCGAAAGGACAGCTTCACGGCTAAAGTTTTTTGGGCCCAAAAAACTTTAGCCACGAGCCCATTACCCATTTCCAAAGGAACCTGACATGTTTGATTACACACCCTCTCCTACACTACTTACAGATCGGGTCATTCTCATCACGGGTGCTGGTGATGGTATAGGTCGTGCAGCGGCGAAAAGTTTTGCAGCATACGGAGCAACCGTGATTTTACTGGGGCGCACCATTAACAAACTGGA
>QNER01001186.1 GCA_003646175.1 Candidatus Parabeggiatoa sp. nov. 1 | reverse complement strand
TTTTCTTGACAGCAGTCAATTTTTAGATTAACCGTTTTTTAAAGGAAAAGTAGGCTTGATAAGTGGGTACACATAATAATAAATCTTTTAACATTTTTACTGACTGATGTTACGCACAACGCTAGCTCGAGAATCAATCGGGGCAACCATATTCGAGGCTAAAGTTTTTGCTCGCAAAAACTTTAGCCTCGAAAGGATTGCCCCTACATTTATTTATATATTGTAGGGGCAATCCCTTGTGGTTGCCCCCTTTGCGGTTGCCCCACCGCGCAAGCCCTTTCACCAAACATCATCATGGTATGGAACTTTCCGCTTTCTTGCATCTTGCACAAACTGTGACTTCGTCGAAGCAATGTGCGTAACATCAGTTACTGAGTCAAAAAAACCAAATAAATTATTGGCAAAAATTTTTTGCTGAAGGCTCTGACTCTGACGAGCGGACTATAGAGGATATCGAAGGTTAAATCACGAGTAGCTCTTTGAGCATCGTCAAGCGTTGTCCAATGGGATCAGCCCATCTTTTCCTGATTTATTTGGGCGCAATAATCCTCAATTTTTCGATTATTCAAGTAAGTGGCGCGATCACCAACCGAAAATGAGGAATTTCCAAAGCCGTGATACAGCAATTCACCATAGCATATCAAAGATTTCTCGTCTCAGATGCCTTTTCGAGCGAAAAAATCGAGTTCCTAGTGCAGTAAAGCGGAAATATAAAGACCACTTCAGCCAACAGCTTGTAGCAAAGAAGTTTTTCTAAAAAAACTTTGGCGCGAAAGCAGTTGGCGTTGGGGTGGTATCGATCCTTGCGCGATCGTGCACTAGCTCTTTCCAACCCAATTGCTCAAATAGTTTTCTTGCCAGTACTTCACTGTGGGCGGTTTCTAATGCGGTTGGTAACTTTTCAGCCGTTTTATCTTTGGTGCTTGTTGATCGACATAGTTTTGATCGTAATTCCCAAGTTCCCCTAGTTTCATGATTTTAATCCTGATTGATTAACTTGACAAGGAGTACAAGGCGAACCTTGTACGAAAAACGGCCGAATAATTTTCAGGAGTACAAGGCGAACCTTGTACGAAAAACGGCCGAATAATTATCAGGAGTACAAGGCGAACCTTGTACGAAAAACGGCCGAATAATTATCAGGAGTACAAGGCGAACTTTGTACGAAAAACGGCCGAAGTTTCTCAGGAGTACAAGGCGAACCTTGTACGAAAAACGGCATTGTTATTGAAATGACAGAACCGCTAGAAATGACATAAAGAGCTATGTTTATGATATTGTTCAGTATAATCATGATTTGTTAAATAGCCCGGCTCGGATTGTTTGAAGCAACTCAATACCAAATAAAGCACTCATATTAATTCCACATGCTCGTAATAACGTGACAAGGGTAACTAGAGCAAGAGGGGAATAACTGGCAAAATATCGAGGCTCTTTATGCCCAGGAATGATTGTTTTTAATTCCTGGAGACGACGAACATATTGGCAAAGCCCAAGCAAACGAGCCATCAAATTCACTTGGAAATCCATCCATTTACTAGAACACGCCGGTGGTGATTGGATATCAAAAAATGAGCAGAAACCAAGGGACATGATTTTCCCCTCCTGTGCCATCAATTGACTAAGCTGGGATACTGTGCTTAACCAAACGCCCCAGAGTCGAGTTTTCTCAAAGCGGATAATATCAAGCAGATACCCGGTGATATCGCCATGATTATAAAAGGGGTTCATTACCGCATAACCAAAGGTTCCATTGTGTTCTTTATCGGTTTTTGATAATTTAAAACATCGTTTCATACCATCTGCTTGGAAATCCACCGGGCGATTAAGAAAGCATTGTTCTGTCGAACACTGTGCATTTGTTAAGTAGTGTTGCGTAATCGTATCGAACCGTTCCTTTTCAGTTCTGGTTAATTGATTCAGATTGATAGGTTCGACAATGAAGTTGGACTTGCGTGCTTTTTTGCAAGCACTACGCACCTGTTTGTCTGGTGATTCCCTTAAACTTTTATGATCGACGAAACGATCGATACCCATACCGCCACAGTATAAGTCGGAATCCTTAATTTGTTGTATTACATTTTCTGTTACGTAGCTGAAGATTGGCTTTTTTGAAAAACGAATAAACCGATCCAGCAAATCTGCGAGATCATTATCGGCACAAATGGGCGGCCCAAGCGTGATATCGATATGGCCAACTCTTTTGTAAGCGATGAAACCAAATGAAGTATCAAAATAGCTGAGTCCTTTTTGCAGCGTTGAATAAGCTATGGGATCCTTTCCATAAAGTTGCACAAGTTTGTTACGTTCGATACTCATCTAAGGCCCTCAACTTTGCGTTGGTATACGTGCTTCAAAGCCAATTTTGGCCAAACGTAAATTAATGTTGTTAATACATCTATTTCTTATCGCCACACTATCAAGACTAGGAACAACCAGGAATTTAGGATCTTGGACTGCTGCCGTAAATAGTTCTCCCCAACGTACTATTTTTGATTCCAATAAATTTCGTTGTGCTGGGGTAAAATTCTTAATTCGTTCTGATAGAAAATGAACACCAAAAGCTAAGTGGCGACTTTCATCTTTGCCGATGAAATTGGGCAGCCATTGTGCAAAAACGGTTTTGACTGGTTTGTAGGGGCCTAAAAAACAATTGACTAATGACTCCAAGGTTGGAAGATGCACGAGCACCTTCCATAAAAAACGAATGCGCCATGCCTTCTACTAGAATATGCACACCAACCACCATCTCTTCGAGGGTGTCACATTCAAAAACTTCATTCATTAACTCAGCAACCTGTGTACAGGACAAAAAAGTGTTAAAGCCGTGATGCTATCGCTTTTTTTGCGATAGTATCACTCAAAAAATAGCACTGGTTATTACAATGATATTTTTGACTAAATAAGAATTTGTGAATT
>QNER01001185.1 GCA_003646175.1 Candidatus Parabeggiatoa sp. nov. 1 | reverse complement strand
TAATATTCAATACGTTATTGCTATTGTTAAAATTGTTAAAATATAATGGGTAATGGGTAATGGGTAATGGGTAATGGGCTTATTGGGGTAATAGCTTCACTATAAATAAATTAGTGGTTATTATCAAAGTCATAATTATAGTTGCCCAGAAAAGTTTTGTGCCAAACCGCTTCGCTTTGCCAAACCTTGAAGGTTTTTAATAAAGAAAAAACTTTGTCTTACGGAGCATAAAGGACATATAGTTTTTCAGAAAAATAAAATAATTTCACTTCACGGATGCTATCCCTTCTTAGGGATAGTATCCGTTAACCTCGACTTGTAAAATTAATTATATGAACATCTATAGATATCCTAATTTCTAGACAAAAGCCATGATGATCTATTACCCGTTTTGCGAATCCCTTTATTATTTAAACTATGAGTTATTTATTTTCAGAAAAATAACGTAACGAAACGGATGCTATACCTCGATGGGATAGTATCCGTTAACTTCAAAATAAGTTAATTTGAATTAACCCGAATCTTTTATCAACCACAAAAAAAATTATTAATAATTTGTTCAAACGGATACTATCCCTAAGAAGGGATAGCATCCGTAAAATCTATTAAGTACTGAAGCATAAATTTTCAGGTTTTGTTCAAACGGATACTATCCCTTCGAGGGATAGCATCCGTAAAATCACTACATGTACAGGACTATCGGTTCGGGAATAATTTTCACTTGGGTACACATCAGAGCACAGAGTTATTTTATAATCGCCAAATCAAAAAAGCTCAATTTATGACAGTGGTAAGTATAGCAACGTTTTCGTCAGAATACTCAGTTGAGTAATCCGCAAAATCCGCATTAAAAGTTGAGAGGTTTAATTATGAGTCAGTCTCCCTACATTGTCATTGCTAACGCACAAATTTTTACGGCGCAAGTCATAGAAAAATCCAATCAAGTGCCGGTGTTGGTAGATTTTTGGGCAGAATGGTGTGGCCCCTGTAAAATGCTCATGCCAATTTTGAGCAAATTGGTAGAGGAATATCAAGGGCAATTCATTCTTGCTAAAGTCGATACCGATGAGCAACAGGAATTGGCGGGACAATACCAAATTCGTGGCATACCGGCCCTGAAATTGTTTCGGCATGGCGAAGTTGTGGAAGAAATGGCAGGCGTACAACCGGAGTCGGTACTGCGTGAAATGATAGATCGTCACCGTGAACGCCCTGCGGATAAGCTACGGCTAGAGGCAATCGCAGCCCATACAGCCGGCGACAGTGTTCAAGCCATTGCCCTTTTAGAACAAGCACGTGAAATGGAGCCGACTTATCATGCGGTACAATTGGATTTAGCGAAAATAATGATTGATAATCAACGGTTTGAAGAAGCCGAACAACTACTCCAAGGGTTACCTCTCTCTATGCAAGCTGAAACTTCGGTGAGCGAATTAATGGCACAACTGATTTTTTCCTCAGTGGCAGCCAAGGCACCGCCCAATGAGACATTGGAAAAAATACTTGGCTTAAATCCTAACGATCTGATGGCACACTATCAACTCGGTGCCCGAAAAGTGTTGGAGGGCGATCATGAGACGGCTATGGATCATTTATTGGAATTGATGCGTCGTAATCGACATTTTGAAGACGGCGCGGGGCACAAGGGTTTACTCGCGGTATTTACCTTACTGGGTAATCAAGGTACCCTTGTCAATCGTTATCGTGGCAAGATGGCTTCTTTATTGCATTAATTTACGTTTGCGAATTACGAATAACGAATAACGAATAGGTAATCTCAAAAGGATTGCGTTATTTTATTAAATTATAACTGAAGTGTTGAATTTTTTGTGGTTTAACGCCAACAGAATTTTTTGTAACTACTCAGCACCGAAGGTGCGAATTATTATAGCCTGTGCTTTGAAAAGGTGCTGAAAGGGCGCATTAAAATTTTAAATAGCACCTGGTGGGCTTGTTCGCGCACTCTGAAAAGGGCGCAAGTTCCTAGGGCGCAAGTTCCTAGGGCGCAAGTTCCTAGGGCGCAAGTTCCTAGGGCGCTGCCCTAGGCTTTAATAAAGCGCCCAGAAAGGGCTGAGTAGTTACAAATTTCAGATACTGCTGAATGGGGAAATTGACTATAGTTTGATCGATAAATAATTTAAGATAAGAGTTTGAACTAAACGTATGTCACGATCTTATCCTTTATTATAAGCAATCCTTGTAGTTATGTTATATTAAAGAGGTGGAAAAATTTGTTCATCGAGTTAATCGCCCCTGTCATGAAAAAGTTTAACAACACAGGTGGCTAAAGCCTCGACTTCTCATGCCATTGGTTCCACAAATTCAGCACTGCACAGAATAAATCTGCTGTACGCTCTGCATCATAAATAGCGGAGTGAGCTTCCCTATTATCCCACTTAAATCCTGCCGCTTGTACGGCCTTTGCTAACACCGTCTGCCCATAAGCCAATCCACCCAAAGTCGCTGTATCAAATGTGCTAAACCGATGAAAGGGCATTTTAACCTTGGTGCGATGACTGGCAGCTTTGAGAAAGCTCAAATCAAATGACGGATTGTGGCCTACCAAAATGGCACGAGAGCAACCATGCGTTTTGACAGCCGAACGTATTGATTTAAAAAGGGTTTCCAAACCTTCGGCTTCTGGTACGGCAAAACGAAATGGATGGTAGGGATCGGCAACCTTGATAAATTCTAGTGCTTGTTTATCAAGATTAGCCCCTTCAAAGGGAATAAGATGGCAAAAATGCGTTTCATGGGGTTGCCATAAACCCTGATTGTTTACTTGCAACGTCACGGTAGCAATTTCCAGCAAGGCATCACGTTCCGGATTAAAGCCGGCCGTTTCCACATCCACCACCACCGGCAAATAGCCCCGAAAACGCTTAGCAATTGGTAATTTTGCCCCTACAGTCAACAAGTG
>QNER01001184.1 GCA_003646175.1 Candidatus Parabeggiatoa sp. nov. 1 | reverse complement strand
TGTTGCCAAAATAGGAGTCGATAATCCAATCTGGAAATTTATTCTACGGATATGATCCAGTTTGTTGGCATTGGCAATATGTTTACAATTCCAAGTCACTAGAGCATCCATTTTATAATAACAGGCAATTGCTAAATGTAACGCATCACCATTTGGATCATTTGGCATAACTAGATGCTCAATGTAGATTTTGGCGATTTCAATGATTTCCTTATTTATTGTGAGTAATATGACATTATCCAATAATTTCAGGCGATTTTCTGTGTGTTGACTTGTACCCTGTTGTAATTCTTCAATGACAGCAACACTGGAATGTAACCTATATAACGATGTATATTTATCCCACCATTCATGAGTCCATTCACTTCTCGCTACAGATTGTATGTCAGTGCGTGAGGTATAATAAAAACTCGGGAGAGTTGTTTCAATATATATATCAGTCATTTTATTAGGCTCAATGACTCGGTTAGGCCATGGGTTATGTTTTCCAATTCTGAATCGAATTCATAAGAGGGTTTGCCATCTTATAGTATTGATTGTGACATTGGCTGCCGTTTATCAAATGGGTTTCAATTCGGAATTGGTATAAAAAAAGGGTGCGTGGGATGCTCGCTCCTACGCTTGCTATCTATAAATTGTCTGAATCAGAATTTTCAGAATTTTAGAATTTTCAGGATGATTCTGTTAATTCGGATTCAAACATTATAAATAGCCTATTGATTCAGCGGATTAGTGACACGAATCAAATGTCTGAATCAGAATTTTCAGAATTTTAGAATTTTCAGGATGATTCTGTTAATTCGGATTCAAACATTATAAATAGCCTATTGATTCAGCGGATTAGTGACACTAATCAAGTGTTGATACCGATCAATAAGTGAGTTGGTGTAGCTCATATTGGAATTATTGCAGATACTTGTACTTGGATCAATCTTTTTCAAGACTTCCGATCTAGAAGCCTCTGGTGACAAACCAACACTTTTGGCTAATTCAATTGAATTACCACCAAAACCGTAATATTTCAACAAATACGTTTCAGTACAAATCACCGATTTGAGGCGTTTGGTATCAAAATATAAGAAAAGGCTTCCCACAAAATTGCTGATTGTACCTACGACATCCGTAAACAAATCAACGGCTAACTCATCACAACCATCAAGCTTACCGGTTTTGGGATTACAACTCTTTATCGCTTTCACAACTTGCTGAATGCCATGACTTAAACCATCGGCAAGATCATTATTACCAAATACGATTTTAACAGTTCCTTCTATTAAACCACCTTCAATCTCACCTTGAAGTTTACCTTCAATAAATTTATCCACACCTTTTTCTTGAAGTGTTTCTATATCAGAAGCCGCACTATATATTCCATCTACCAATGTTAGCGTGGACTGTATTATTTTGTTGGTTGTTACAGTTGCATCCAATTTGTTACTAAACGTTTTGGATAACTGCATCAACTGCGGAGAAACGACGGTCATAAACAGGTGCATATCCGCTTTTTGCCGGCAACTGGCATTTTCAATAGGAAAAAACAAGCCAGGACTGGGGTATCGCTTCTGCAAGTCGGGACAGTCAACATATTGCCAGTAAAGCCCTCTTTGATCATTCGGGTTGTGATAGCTTTGGAGGGTAAACGTATAATTTTGACCAGCAATCTGCTTATTATTGAATAATAAGTCAGAGTTTTCTTGTACCACAACTTCTGCTATTCCCGAAACGGAACGCTCAAAAAAGGTCAATTTCCAATAAATCCCGGTGGGATTATCTGGGTTGTCAAATCGGATGAGGACAGCTCTGACTTTTTCGCCAAATAAATCAGCGATAACTTCCATTTGAACTAACGGCGATAAAACATCTCTGACTGGAATTGATTCTGTTTGACCAAAAATAACTTCTATCAGTGGTGCTCTGAAAAGGGGGGGTTTATCTTGAGTAAAAATATCAGTTTCAGTCACCAGTTCCGTCGGTTGTGGATCAAGGTATAAATTCGCATAAAGCGTCAATTCACCGGCGACTACGGCCGGAATATGGAGGATTCCTTGGGTTGGGTTTAACCGAGCCGTATTCTCACCATCAACAATGGCGAGTGGATTATTAAATAAACAGTAATCCGTGAGTTTAAAGCCAAGATGGGAAGCCGAGCTGGATTGTAGAGTTAATGTCATTGCATAGACATGCCCCCGTCGGGTACCCACACGAATTTGTGGCAAGGTTAATTGATTGGTGCCAATATCAAAGCTTGCCGGTGTGTTAGAAGGCTTTGAATCTTCACACATTTTAGGCCCAGTCGCCTCAGGCTCAGTCACTACCACGGTTTGGGGGGCAGAGGTTGCCATTAGCCCATTGTTATCTTTGACCGTTAAAGTAATGGTATATTCGCCTTGTTTTCCAAACAGTTGGTCATAAGTGGCTACACCCAAAACAGGATTGTGGTTGATTGACCATTCATACTCGACAATCGATCCGTCTGGATCGAAAGAACCGCTACCATCTAAAGTGGTTTTGAATGGGGCTTTGCCTTGAGTTTGGGAAATAGCAAAAATGGCGGTTGGCGGAGTATTTGAGCCTTCAATAAATTGCGTAATCAAAGACGGATCATTAATCCCGCGTTTCTCTGACCACTCGCCACCCTCCTCACGCGCCCACCAATGATGAACCGTATTGAGATAGGGCGTAATATCGTAAGAGCCAGTACGGATAGGATCAGGCCACGCATTCTCTGTGCCGGTCATTTTGAATTCGCCACTGGGGAAAGTGAGTGTGGTGCGGTAGTTGTCCCATGTTCCGTTGTTGAAAATATTTCCAGACACTCTTATAGAAAGGTTACCATCAGTATCTTTGATTATGCCGTTGTTAGTGATGTCACTATTAACAGTTAAGGTATTCCAGGTAGAATGGTTTTGAAGTACAGCATCTTTT
>QNER01001183.1 GCA_003646175.1 Candidatus Parabeggiatoa sp. nov. 1 | reverse complement strand
TTTGTGAATTTAACGGTTGGTTTTTATTCGCTAAAATTGACGGACAAGTCTATTAAGGATTTTGGCATATAGAGAAGGTTGATACCGCAAAAGTGCAAAAGTGATACATACGCCACCAAAAAAGCGATAGCATCACGAAATACTTTAAAATCAAACGATTACAATTTTTGTCCTGTGCATATATTTAGGTAACTACTCAGCCCCTTTGGTGCTCCTTATTATAGCCTGGGGCAACGCCCAGGTGCAGACGTTTATGATTTAAAGCCCTTGTCTTTGCGCATTAAAATGGGTGAAAAGGGTGCTGCCCTGGGCTTTAATAAAGTGCCCTTTCAGGGCTGAGTAGTTACGTATTTTCAAAGTTGACGGATACTATCCTTAAGAAAGGATAGCATCCGTTTTAGATGTTCGTATAATTAATTTCACAAGTCAAAGTTGACGGATACTATCCTTAAGAAAGGATAGCATCCGTTTCGTTTTTTTTTAATAAATTTAACCAAATAACTAATAAGGCCTTTTTATTTCTCTATTAAATATCTTAGTGCAGGATAGCGAAAATTTCTGTGCCGCCCAAATTTTGGAGAAAAATCGGATTTCTCAAATTCCGTACCACCCAGTCATAGATCCTGTTATAGGTTTTTATCTTATCGCCATTTTGTTATTATGTAACTGGAAAAACTGACATGGCGCGCGCGCATTAAAATGGGTGCCCATGGCGCGGCCCAGGGCTTTAATAAAGCGCCCTTTCAAGGCTGAGTAGTTACATTTATTTAGGTATTAAATAACATGGTAAAGTTAGAAGTTTTTGGTCAGCCTAGATTAATTGATACCAACAACCAGAACGTTTCGCCTGTAACGGCATCGTTGCCTTTGTTGATAGCCACTTATGTGGTGCTTAAACACAAAGATGAGGCCGAACGTGAAACGGTGCGTAAAATATTTTTTCCCATGGGGCCGGATTGTCCTGAAGATTTTGATGAAGCCTGCAAAATTATTTATGAGAAAGTATGGGAATATGGCAGAACCACTTCGATTAAGGGTAAAAAGTACAGTATAAATGAGAAGGACTTACCTTCTAGTTTAGCCCAAGACGAAATTCAAAGTGCCTGCAAGCAATTACAGGCTTATGAAGTATTACAGGCTTATGATGTAATTAAAAATCCTAAGCCGCAGGATAAGCCATTGACTTATCAGCTTTCTTCAAAACTTGAGCACTACCTATCTGGTTTTAGGAACGATGATGGGAAAGATAAAAAGCTGCGAATCCAGAAAACATTTTCTGCACATGTTGAAGCTATCAGAAAATTTGTTAAAAAGTCTCTGCCAGATGAAGTGAATGAAATGGTTCCTTCAGGAAAATCAAATGAGAATTTGATTATCCGCCTACCTATCAATCTCATTGAGTTTAAAAAGGCTTTGGCTGACAAAGACTTTGACCAGATTAAGGCTGTTTATTGCGGCCCATTTTTATCGGGCCTTGAAAATAACCCGCGCCAAGAAGTCTGGACATCGCCAACACTTCGCTTTTGGATTCAAACCAAGCGGCAGTCTTTTGCCGCACAAGTGAGCCAAACTTTGTTGCAAATTATTCAGTCTTCTGAACAGACTGATAATGAACGGCCCACTTTGGCAAAAGAAATTCAGGATTTTTGTAAACAATGCAAACTCAATGATCAGCGATTGAAAGATTCTATTGAGAAAGTATTGGCTAAACAGCCGTCTCCGTATGAAGACAAACCACCATCTCCCTCTGAGGAGAGCGTGTCTGGAGCTTCTGAAAAACCTTTTATTATTCAGGTTGTTGACAAAAAAGATCGGGTTCCCACCCATATCCGCAATCATCTTCTGACGAAAATGGATGAAGACTGTCGTCGCCAACTTGAAACAAAAAACCACTGGATTGATACTAATGTCTCGATTCAGAAGAAATTTGGTTCACAAGAATCCTTTTTGGTTCGAGATAGCCGTCTTCTCAAAGTACTTTTGGGGCAAAGCGATGACTTTATGGTGTTATTGGGAGAGGCGGGTATGGGCAAAAGTTTGGTGTTGCGTCACTTCGCTCATGAATTGATTGTTCAGGCTAGAGACAATGAGGAGAAACCGATACCACTGATTTTTCATTTAGCGGATTGGGCTATTTCTTCATTCTCTTTTGAGGATTGGCTGAGAGATCAACTGATTTCGTTGGGCTTGGGAGAAAAAAACATAGAAGCCAAGTTTAATCAATTGGTTGATAATAAACAGTGTGTGTTTTTATTGGATGGTTTTGATAATTTACCGCCACAACAATGGCTCGCCTGTCTGGAATCTATCAATGGGTTTATTCAGACACAGGGTGAAGCCAACTTAGGCGGCGTGATTATCGCAAGTCGCCCGGATGAATATAAGTTTGCTAAAGACTTGTTATCGGATGAACGGCCAAATACGATATTTCGTTTTTCTACCGAAGCAACGATACAAGCTTTAACTCTCACCCAGAGCCGTATTTATCTCACCAGCCATATCCCCAACATACCGCGGCTAACGTTGAACACACTGCTCAGTACGGATGTACTGAGCACACCATTTGGTTTAACCCTGTTTGTGGAAAATGCTCAGAGTCATTATGGTCAGGTTTATGAAAATCAGGTTTATGAAAATACTGAAATCGAACATGAGGCAGTTAAAACCAGCCTGATTTCAACGTATGTCCAAGCGCGTTTTGACCATGCCGAAGACCAACGAAAAAAACGACCCTATACGAAGCAAGAAGTCACAACTTGGCTGGGGCATATTGCTAAGTCGATTAACATGGGTGGGGCGTTTTATGTTGAAGCGTTATCACCAAAAATACTCAGCGAAAAACAGTTGCACCGTTATCAGTGGTGGTTTACGGTTTTTTTCGGTATCGTCTTTGGTTTTATGATGGGTGGTATCGCCGGCTTGATTTTTGG
>QNER01001182.1 GCA_003646175.1 Candidatus Parabeggiatoa sp. nov. 1 | reverse complement strand
TAAGAGGTATTGTGCTTGGCTATCTCCCTGTTCGGCGGCCTTGCGAAACCATTGTGCGGCTTCGACATAATCCTTGTTATGATAATGTGCTATTCCTTTGGCAACATCCAATTTGGTTTCAGCCGCTACATTATCAGTTGACAAAAAAATAGTGCCAGCGGCTATGAGCAAACCTAAAGAGATAGCCCCGGTTAAGAAAAAACGACGTAAATTGTTTTGCATGACTTGTTTTCCTGTTAACGTGGGATGGGTGGCACGTTGTCACACCCATCATGATTTTTAGGTTTGAATCTATCAAGTAACCAATTTGCATGATAGTCCTAGCAAAACCTAATTTTTAAGAGCATCTAGTTTTTTTTGCGCGTCGGCATTTCCCTGTTTGGCTGCCTTGCGATACCATTTGATCGCCTGTTGGTAATCCTTAGTAACACCTTTACCAAACTCGTACATATCGCCTAAGTTGTATTGGGCCATAGCATATCCCTGTTCAGCAGCTTTACGAAACCATTTGACGGCTTCTTTTTCATCCTTATTCACACCATAGCCATTTTGGTAAATGACACCTAAATTATTTTGTGCCTCTGTATCGTCATTATTAGCCGCTTTACGAAACCATTGAACCGCTTCTGGCTTATTTTCAGTGACTCCTTCTCCTTTGAAATACATGAGACCTAAGAAAGTTTGTGCTTTGGCAGATTCTTGTTCAGCCGCTTTACGAAGCCATTTGACGGCATCTTGGTCATTCTGATTAACACCATAGCCTAAACTGTACATCACGCCTAAATGGAGTTGCGCTTCGGCATTTCCCTGTTCGGCTGCTTTGCGATACCATTCAACTGCTTCTCGGTCATCCTCTCTAACGCCTTCACCATAGTCGTAGATAAAGCCCAATTGGTATTGCGCTTCGGCATTTTCGTGCTCAGCCGCTTTGCGATACCATTTTACGGCTTCTTGGTTATCCTGAGTAACACCTTTGCCCTCGAAGTACATCATACCTAATTTGAATTGTGCTTCGGCATTTTCCTGTTCGGCCGCTTTGCGATACCATTTGACGGCCTGTTGGTAATTTTTAGTGACACCGTTGCCATATTGGTACATAACGCCTAAGTGATTTTGTGCTTGGGCTAAGTCATGTTCAGCTGCCTGACGAATCCATTTGACCGCTTCAACATAGTCCTTATTGTTATAGTGCTCCATTCCTTTCAGAAAGGATTCTAATCCCTTCGTAAAATGTGCCAGTTCCGTCATCGACGATTTGCCATGTTCAGTCGTCCCTAATTTGTCATCGTCGGCATTGGTAACCGATGACGCAATGGTGAGAGAAGCAGTGGCTGTATCCGTACCACCCTTTCCGTCATTCACTTCCAGCCCAACTGAAAAAGAGCCAACCCCGGTAACATAGCCCAAATCGTTCAACGTTTCCCACGTCACGGTTGGATTCACCCCACTCGCATCATCATAAGCACCATCGTTGTCCAAATCCCACGCGTAAGATAATGAATCTCCATCCGCATCACTTGAGCCTGATGCTTCTAAAACCAAATTCGTTCCTTCAATGATTGAGTACGATTTTCCGGCATCTGCTGAAGGGGCAGTATTAGGACGTGGCGTATTTATGTTAGCGCACTCAGACGCAAACGCCGAATCTTCCAGTTCAAGAACCTGAGTATATCCCCCCAAACCATTAAAATAATTATAATCTGGTTCATACAAAGCTTGCCAACAATAGTTCGTTTCATCCCGAATGATGAACCAAGATTTTTGAGCCTGATGAGCTTGGTTATCAAACACCTTGGAGAACGAATTGAAAATAACGGCACCTATCCCAGTTCTGTAATGTATACTGACATACCCTTCATTACGCGCAGATAACCCTTTGGATATTTTACGAAAATGCGTTTTGCACTCCTTCCCATTAATTGGCCCTGATGCTTTTAAAAAGAACATGACATCTCGTTCTGGTGTAATACACGCAAAGTGATTCTTATCAACGCTTGACTGTGTTGACAAGACGGCAGCAACTGCTGGGGTACATATACATAATTCTACGATCCCTATACACCAGAGCCATCGCCGTAAATATCGTCCCGCACGTTTCTGAAACGAGTTTTGCTCATAAAACCGAACCATTTTCTTATCACGCTGTGCGGAAAAGGGCTGTACGGAATTATTAGCGCGGACAAAATGGGTCAACACACGAACCGCAGGTTGTGGCGACGATTGTATGTCGCTCAAATGATGGGAGTTATCCCTTTGCCGCTTTTTCAAGCGGTTATAGAAAAAAGTTGATGTATTCATAAATACTCCTTGAAGTGATTAACCAACATAGCAAGCGAAACCCACCCTACGCTTCAATGCCATTAAGTTAAGATATAACCTATTGATTTTTAATCATTCTTCTTCCATATTTTCCCCTGAATTATAATATGAATAAAAATCGTTGATTTCTGAGATTAGTTGTACTTATTTACTTAGACGTAGCCGCAACAAAAATGTGAGGCTTAATTAACTGACTTAATTTTTGCCACGCACTTTATTTACTTAGACGCAGCGGCGACAAAAATGTGAGGTTCAGTTAAGCCAATTTTTCTCGCACGGTTTATTTACTTACTTAGACGTAACGGCAAAAAAACTGTGAGGGCTAATTCACCCAATTTTTCCCATACCCTTATAAACTTTCCGAGGTACAACCAAGTCATTTATCTTAAATTCGTTTATCCGCGTAATTAGCTGTACTTGGCTTATTTACTTAGACGTAGCGGCGACAAAAATGTGAGGGCGAATTCACCAAATTTTTTCCATCCCCTTATAAACTTTCCGAGGTACAGCCAAGTCATTTATCTTAAATTCGTTTATCCGCGTAATTAGTTGTACTTGGCTTATTTACTTAGACGTAGCGGCGACAAAAATGTGAGGTTGAGGTTAAAGAAATCC
>QNER01001181.1 GCA_003646175.1 Candidatus Parabeggiatoa sp. nov. 1 | reverse complement strand
TCAGTGTAAGTCGTTGATTTCGCGTTTAAAGGAGTACAAGGCGAACCTTGTACGATTAAGAAGCGTGGTGATTGAAATGTGTTTTAGGCAATTTGAGACGTGTCAGTGTAAGCCGTTGATTTCGCGTGTAAAGGAGTACAAGGCGAACCTTGTACGATTAAGAAGCGTGGTGATTGAAATGTGTTTGAAGCAAAATATTTTTGCGCGTAAAAAAAACTGTTGCTTCAAACATTGTCAAGTACAAGCGTTTTTTAGACGTTTAATTGTAAGTCGTTGATTTTATTGTCCTAACGCGACTGCAAAGGTGCACATTGTTGGGTTTTTACTCCTTCATTTTCTTGACGAATTCAATCACACCATTCTGTAGTGCTGACATTGAACGCTTAAATATCTGTCTAAATTGCTCTGGCTTTGATAAAAATACCTCAATAGAGACCCAAACTCTGTCTCTGAGAGTAAAAACCTTTGCGACTTTTGAAGTTGCATTAGAGTGATCCGCTGCGACAAGGACTTTTTGTCTTTCCAATTCGCTCTCAATAGACCATATACCGGCCAAAACAATTCTGAAAAACTCAGGATCTCTTTCGTCAACACTGATGAAGTAGACTTTGCTTTCATGCTTAAACTGAACATCTCCATCTTTGTCTACCTTTGGCTTATAGCCTTCATCGGTTAGGTAACGAATATACATATTTTGGAGGTCACTTTCTTTCGATACCGATCCGGATGTCTCCACTTGTTTTGCAAGCAAGGATAGGAGTTCAAGGGACTCAGATGAGGCAGATGGCGTGTGAGCAGACGTGCTATCGGCCGCAACAGTGTCTGTCTGACTTGCCGCTTCCCGACGAACCCTTTCGGCCGATTCTCCCACCGTTGCTGTTTGAACAACAGTGCTATCCGTATTTTTTATACGGCTTTTTGGGCTACATCCGTTAGCCAAAACAATCAACAACGCAAAACCACAAACAATTAGAGAGTACCCCAAACGGTAATGATAGGTGCTGCTTTGTATAAAGGGCATCAAAACAGGACTTCTCACTATTTGTAGGGGGGTACCATAAATGCGACTTAATTTCACCATGTCCTCCTACTTAAAAAAAAACTTAGGAAAAAAGAACACCAAATACCAGTCGTTTTGACATTCTTTCGTGAGATGTTATTTATAACATCCATAAGACTTGAAAAGCGAGCGTATTATAAACCACTTTTCCAATTAAATCGGTTTTAGATTTTTTATCTTCTAAATAGATTTCATTATAGTTGTCCGTAAATAAGAAAGCCAGGGGCGTTGCCACGGGCGTAGATAACACGCACCTTCGGTGCTAACAGTAAAAGCACTGAAGGTGCGACATTAATATAGCCAGGGGCATCGCCCCTGGCGCTAAAAAAACCTTATTATCTTATTTTCGGGCAACTCTATTAAATACTTAGGAACGTGCATGAAATAATTGGGGCAACCATAAAGGATTGCCCCTACGTAACGTGATGAATTGTAGGGGCAATCCCTTGTGGTTGCCCCAAGTTGACTAAGTTGTTTCATGCATGTTCCTTACCTTAAACAATAACCCCACATTGTCAAAACATTTAGTAATCAATAAGACGGTGCTCCCCTTTATTCTCATTTCCTGAACGTTCAATTCATCTTGAACGGGTGCATTGCTATTTTCCCGCTGATAGCGAAAAGGGGAAATGTAAAAGGGGAACGTTCCCATAGGTGCAGAAAAACTAACAATATTTTATTAAATAATAACTTATAACATAAACCCGCCGTTTATTCACTCGTCCCTTAAAACGTTAACTCATTAAAATAAAAGATATTTAATACCTTTTTCCTAATCCCTTTCCCTTGGAGCGATCCCCTTTCTACTTTTTGCCATCGTTTTTCCTTTCTTTTGAATCTATACCATATAAAACCTTCAATCTTCATCAATATCAGTGCTGGAATATCAATCGGTTTGCTGGGCGTTTTGTTCATTAAGAACGATTTGCCTAAACATTTACAAATTATTGGTATAAATTTGGTTTTTCGCCTTCAGAGCGCTTATAAATCAAAACGATTTAGGATACCTATATTACATACCTTAAATATTTAGTTAGCAGCCGTGCCTGAAGAAAGTTGTGCTAATTCAAAAAGTTTTACGGCTGCTACTATGCGTAACGCTTTACCAGCCTTTTCTTCCTTTGTTAAAACGGATACTATCCCTAAGAAGGGATAGCATCCGTAAAATTAAAAAGCTAACAATTCTGGGTAGTGGTGCAATGTGGGTGGAGTCCAAACTTTAGTTTGGCGCAGCGATCCAAACTAAAGTTTGGACTCCTAAAAATCACCCGCATTTCAGGACTACCCAAGATTTATCTTGGACAAAATTCGTTTATCCGCGTAATTCGTTGTACTATCAGATAGATACCAAATGCAACTGCACCGGAGTCCAAGATTTATCTTGGACAACAAAGACGCTTTTCGACACAGGCGCATGTAGAAAAAAAGATGATAACCGATTTTGCATCTGCAGCCCTGGCAAAGCATGGGTAAAATCTCAAACCTAATCAAATCAAAGCTTTGCTGTTTTTGAAGTAATTACCCGGAAAATAAAAATGCGCCCATAAAATTTTTCGCCTAGCAAAAAAAAAATCGTTATTTTTCAGTTGATTAGCACGAATTTGACTCTGGCACTTGTTACGTTTTTGAGAGTAGCAGCGTCTTATATATTAATTATGCGAATTATGCGGCTTAAGAAAGTGCCTAAGCCATTTTACTAATTATATTTACAACAGTTATTTAAGGAGAGTGTTTAAGTCAACCGGTTGTGAAGTTTACCATCTATCAGTTTAGTTGAGTACAGCGGATACTCGAAATAAACGGATAGTGTTCAACCTAATAAATGGCAATTAAAATGTTATCGATATTGAAGTTTTTCTTCAACAAACTTGAACC
>QNER01001180.1 GCA_003646175.1 Candidatus Parabeggiatoa sp. nov. 1 | reverse complement strand
TGGCTAAGACGCAATTCCAATGTATTTCTGGGGGGGAGATAACTATTTTTTCTGTTTGTTATATCCGGTTCTGGCAATGCTTTGCGGTCTATTTTGCCATTCGGGGTTAGAGGCAATTTTTCCAACACAGTAATGCTTGCGGGAAGCATATATTCTGGCAAATGAGTTTTAAGCCATGAACGCAGCATACTTACTATGTCGTCAATTTGCGTCACTAAGGTGACATAAGCAGCTAAACGTGGGTTATTATCTTGATCGTGGAGGATGACAACCGCTTCTTTAACCGCTTCGTGTTGGCTCAAAGTCACTTCAATTTCTCCCAATTCAATACGAAAACCTTTGAGTTTGATTTGATGGTCAATTCGACCTAAGTATTCGAGGTTGCCATCGGGGAGCCAACGAGCCAAATCACCAGTTTTGTAAAGACGTGAATCATTGTTAAAGGGATTGGGTATGAACTTAGATTGAGTCATCTCAACATCATTAAAATAACCATACCCTACGCTTTCTCCCCCAATATAGAGTTCACCGGCCACACCTACGGGCAAAAGTGCCCTATTTTCGTCTAAAAGAAAGAGATGGACATTATAGATAGGTCTACCTATTGGTATTGTTTTATCTAATGTTGGCTTGTCTAACAAATACGCCACGCATACGTCGGTACATTCAGTAGGGCCATAGCTATTAATAAGTTGTGCTTGACAAGATTCGGCCTGTAACCATGACCATAGTCTTGGTAATGAAATAGGTTCCCCTCCCAAAACGGCATACCGCAATGACGCTAATTTTAGGAAGGTGCTGTCGTCATTAGGTTCGGTGAGCGGATAAAATGCACTGGGTGTACAATTAACCCAAGTGATTGTTTTATCAGCAATCAGTTTGGTTATGGACTCGGGATCATAGTATGCGGAAGGCAAAATATGCAATTTACCACCCAAAATAAGTGGTGCAAAAAAGTTTTTCTGGGTGAGATCAAAACTGAAGGGGGAGATAATGAGGGTACTATCATCAGCCGTTAGTTTTAAGTCTGTCACAAACCAATTGACTAGATTTGTAAAGCCTTGATGAAAAACACCTGCGCCTTTAGGCTTTCCTGTTGACCCTGAAGTATAAATGGCATAGGCTAAATTTTCCGGTCCACTTTGTCTAATCGGATTTTCTCCAGAATAACTCGCCCATTTTTCCCTCTCATCCAAACAAAGCACTTTCTCTGTCGAAACTGGCAATTTTTCCAACAAATGACTTTGGCTTAATAACACCGGCACAGAAGAATCTTCTAGCATGAACTGCAAGCGTGAGGCAGGATAATCCGGATCAAGCGGCACATAAGCACCACCGGCTTTTAGGATACCTAACAAACCCACAACCATTTCCAAAGAACGTTCCACACAAATGCCAACTAAGGTTTCGGCTTGAACGCCCAAAGTCATCAGATAATGCGCTAATTGGTTTGCTCTTGTGTTAAGCTCTCTATATGTTATTTTTTCATCTCCAAAAACCACAGCCACCTGTTCAGGGCTATTTTCCACCTGTTGTTCAAACAATTGATGGATACATTTGTCTTTTGGAAAGTCTGTTTTGGTATCATTGAATTTAACAAAGAGCAGATGTTCTTCTGATTTTGTTAAAATCGGTAATTGGGACACTTTTTCTAACGGCTTCTCTAGTATTCCCTTAATCAGTATTTGAAAATGCTCGATCATACGCTCTATAGTAGACGCATCAAACAAATCAGTACTGTACTCAAAAACACCCGAAAGCTTATCCTTAAATTCTCGTAGAATTAATGTCAGTTCGAATTTCGATACATTATATTCAAAATTGAAAGGAGAAAAAGTGATCCCGGGTAAAGCAAAATCTTCTGTGTGAGCATTCTGGAATGCGAACATGACCTGAAACAACGGATTATGACTCAGACTCCTTTCGATTTTAAGTTCGTCTATCAATTTTTCAAATGGAAATTCCTGATGTTTATAAGCCTTTAAGGCGGTTTCTTTTACCTGCTTTAGAAACTCAGTAAAACTTAAGTCTTTGGTGACATGACATCTCAAAGCAAGGGTATTGGCGAAAAAACCGATCAAAGACTCTACCTGTTTATGATTACGGTTGGCAATGGGAGTGCCTATAACGATATCGCTTTTGTTAGTATATCGTGAAAGCAATACTGCAAACGCGGCATAAAGCTTCATAAAAAGAGTGCCATTGTTTTGTTGGCTTAATTCTCTAAGGCTATTGGTGAGTTCTGTGTTGAGATCGAAATGCTTCCTTTCTCCTTTAAATGTCTGGACTGGAGGTATTGGATGATCGGTAGGGAGTTCAATAAAAGGTGGCGCACCGTCAAGATGAGTTTGCCAGAATTTCAGATGCGCCTCTAAAGCTTCACCTGTCAGCCTCTTTCTCTGCCATGCACTAAAATCGGCATACTGGATTTCTAAATCGGCCAGGGGAGAAGGCTTACCCAAGGAAAAAGCTTCATATAATGTACTGAGTTCTGTTAAAAAAATAGCAACAGACAAACCGTCAAATATAATATGATGCACATTAAACAGCAAAACGTGCTCTTTTTCTTTTATTTTTATAACGCTCAGTCTGAGTAAAGGGCCCTTTGATAGGTAAAACGGTTCTCCGGCCTTTTGACAGGCGATTGATTGTAGCCTTTTTTCACTTTCATTTTCAGAAAGCTCTGTTAAATCGATCAACGGCATTTTGATCGTTAATCCGGGAAGAATGACCTGATACGGTTCTTTGTCCTCTTTTTCAGGTTCTTGAAAAATCGTTCTTAACACTTCATGACGACGAATTATTTCGTTTATCGCCAGTGTAAGGGGCTTTAACAAAAGCTCTCCTTCTGCACGCAAAAATAGGGGTATATTATAGGCGTGACTTTTCTTTTCTGCTAATCTGTCAAGAAACCATAGACGTTGCTGGGCAAAAGAGCAATAAAGCCGGT
>QNER01001179.1 GCA_003646175.1 Candidatus Parabeggiatoa sp. nov. 1 | reverse complement strand
GTATTTTTCTTCAATCGATTTTGAAAAATCACCTTTAGCCATAGTGATAGCAATTTCAGCCGCAATATGTATCGGTATTGAAATGGTGTTAGAGATTTTAACACCCAGCACGAGTGCAACAAGAAAGCTCAAAAGCGTGGCGATGCCAAGTGTCATAATCGCCATGTTTACAGTTCTCTCAATTTCTTGAGCTTCTTTTTCCATTTGAGTGCGAATCATTTTCTCAGCTTTATCCGCTTCGCTGATGAAATTATCAAAAAGCCCATCAAATTGATTTTCTAATGCCTGCCGTGCTTTGGCATCGTCGTGTTTTTGAAGACGTAACTTGGCAACCGATTTAAGTGCTTCTAACATTTCTTTGATAGCCAGAATTTTGTTTCGTAGTGCTTTATCAGTGACAGGATGAATGGTTCCCCAAATACTTGTTCCGCCTTTCAGCATCGCGTCACAATACCAAACACTCTCTTCAAAGAGTTCCCACACTTCATCTATCGCGCTTTCCTCTTCAGCACCAGTCAGCACTTTTTCAAGCCTGAGATGAGCTTTGGTTGTGCTTAATTTGATATCCATCACCGCATCACCAAGAGGAGCATTGATAACGCCGAGATTAGTACTTTTGGTGTGAATAAACCTTATTTGGATAATGCCAAGAACACCGGCAATCAGTATGATTGCGGAAACCGATAAAAAGCCTAATAAGAGTTTTCTTTTAATGTTCATAATTGGGTAATGGGTAATAGGTAATTGATCACTGAGTTTCCCCTGAGTCTTTCAACGGATGCTATCCCTTCTTTTGGGGAACTTTCAACGGATGCTATCCCTTCTTTTGGGGAACTTTCAACGGATGCTATCCCTTCTTTTGGGGAACTTTCAACGGATGCTATCCCTTCTTTTGGGGATAGTATCCGTTTTTTTTTGTTGATCCAACAGATAAGTCAAAGATTTATTTTTTTGCTGTTCGCGTTCCCTGTCAAGTGAAAATCCGTTTTCACCCAAAAATCTGATTTCTCAAAGTGAAAAATTTTACGGCTCTCAAGTACGCTTAGTCTCTCAATCTAAAAGACAGTGGTGAATCGAATCTAAATGCTCTAATCCTTTCATAAGCAAATGAAATGCGAAGGCCCGTTTTCATTATTCGTTATTCGCGATTTAAGATTTTTTTATGGCCGTTAAATGAAATGCGAAGGCCAGTTTCATTATTCGTTATTCGCGATTTAAGATTTTTTCATGGCCGTTAAATGAAAGGGGCTCGCGCGGGGGGGTTGCCCCTACAATATATAATGAAATATAGGGGCAATCCTTTATGGTTGCCCCTGTGGGCTGAGTTAAGTAAAAATAATATCCAATTTATTTCTCTTCAAGCATGACTTACATTATGGGATTTTTTGATGCTGACTAAGTGGTAAAATATAATTTGATGTTTGAACGAAAACCGGCTTGCCAGTTGTTTCGGGAATGTTGTTTATAATTGCGTGGATATAATTAATCGGATATTAAAAACCAAGTTTCTTCAAAAAACTTGGTTTCTAAGGCGCAAATATAAATACCACATTTTAATACCATTGTTAAAACGGATACTATCCCTAAGAAGGGATAGCATCCGTAAAATGAATTTTTACCTGAGTATTCTACCATGCAACATTATTCTTATCGTTATTACGCAGTTTTACTACTGTTTTTTTTGCAGGGTTTCTCCCCGGTTTTTGCTAATGAGAATCCCACTGATATTATCAAAGCGGCGATTGACTATTGGCGCGATAAATCATCTTATTCGGTGGCGAATATGACGATTCACCGCCCCTACTGGAAACGCACTATGACTCTGCGGATGTGGACGCAGGGTATGAAAAAGTCACTGGTACGAGTTATCTACCCCCCAAAGGATAAGGGCAACGCGACTCTAACGAAGAATGACAAAATGTGGATGTTTTCGCCCAAAACCAACCGCATTATCAAAATTCCGTCAAGTATGATGAACCAAGGTTGGATGGGATCGGATTTTTCCAATAATGATGTTGCTAAAGCGGACAGTTTGTTGAAACATTACACGCACACGTTCAAGGGCACTGAAACCCATCAGGGACAAACGGTGTATATTGTTGAAGCGGTGCCGTTTGATGATGCACCCGTTGTCTGGGGAAAAGAAGTGCTAAAAATTCGCGCTGATCACATTATCTTGGAACATGCGTTTTTTGATCAAGATAATGTATTGGTCAAAAAAATGGTGACACGGGACATCAAAAAAATGGGTGGCAAACGCATTGCGAGGGTGCAACGCATGCAAAAGGCCGAACAACCCAATAAGTGGACAGAAATTGTGGTCACAGAAGCCCAATTCAAACTCAATGTGCCCAATCGCAGGTTTACCTTGTCTAACTTGCGTAACCCGCGAAATTAGTTAGGAGAAAGGGGAAAGGGGAAAGCCACTACAGATGCTATCCCTTCTTAGGGATAGTATCTGTCAATGCTATGGTTCACTGATAACAAGTACAACGCATTGAAGGATTTGACGGAAATTACACTACAGATGCTATCCCTTCTTAGGGATAGTATCTGTCAATGCTATGGTTCACTGATAACAAGTACAACGCATTGAAGGATTTGACGGATTTTTTTCTTATTACCAATTACAATCCGTTTAGACCAAAAATCCTGACTCTACCGTTTTCTGTTGATAATCTATGTACAGGACCAAAAAGTGTTCAAGCCGTGATGCTATCGCTTTTTTTGGCGATAGTATCACTCCAACAATAACATTATTTATTACAATGACATTTTTGACTGATTAGAGTTGTCCGAAAATAAGGGGTTGTAAATTTAACGGTTGGTTTTTATTCGTTAAAATTGACGGGCAAGCCTATTAAGGATTTAAAGTGCAAAAGTGATACTATCGCCAAAAAAGCGATAGCATCACGAAATGTCATATTGAATTTATTATCAACAGAATCCG